>CBIHPB010000043.1:0-15831 GCA_966211485.1 uncultured Bdellovibrio sp. | reverse complement strand
CGATCGTCTCGGATCAAAAAACGGTGCGCTGGTTTTACAATGCGCTCAGCCCCTTGGTGCCCGGAAAGGTGAAAGGTTTTGAGCTGAAAGATTTTGAAAAAGCCAAGGACTGGGTATCGGAGCCAGCACTGGCCGATCAAAATTTATGGAATCCCGACAGATGGTACGTGAAACATGGACTTGCTGCTGGTGCCATTGGGACAACGGTGATGACTTTGTTCAGTTACCTGGTTTCAAAAGCGGCCAAGAAAAATTTCAGCGAGCCTGATTTGCTGGGGGATCTCATGCGGGGATGGAATCCAAAACTTGCGAAGACGACTTCGCGAGTGATTGGATGGAATGCTCATTATGCAATCGGATCTGTCTGGGCCCTGATCTACAGCGGAATTTTCCGCAAGAAAGAATCGTCAATACCTGCAGCTTTGCTATTCGGTTGTGTCAGCGGCGCCACCGGAATTTATATTTGGAAAAAACTGATCCAGTGGAATCCGCGGCCGTCACCAACAAACCAAAAACAATTTTATCAGCAATTGTTTCTAGCGCATTTGGTGTTTAGCTTGGCGACTCGAAAGGCTTATCCCGTCGGCGGGTCCGTTCCGCTGTCTTGAGCATCTTTACTTCGAGCGATTGATTTCGTCAATTTGGCCGTTGAGGGTCCACAGATCATAGAAAAGACCAATTCCAAAACAGCCTGCCGTGAGAAGATAAATCAGGCCCGTTCCCCATTTTCCCATATAGAAGCGGTGAATGCCGAAGACTCCAAGAAAAGTCAGAAGCAACCAGGCGACTGAATAATCGATGGGACCTGCTTTGTATTTGCGATCCGCTTCGCGATCCATCGAGGGGATCAAGAACAAATCAACGAGCCATCCAACTCCAAGTAAGCCGGCCGTGAAAAACCAGATGGTGCCGGTGATTTGCTTTCCAAAATAGAAGCGGTGCGCACCCAAAAAGCCAAAGATCCAAGTCAGATAACCGATCGTTTTGCTGTGTGTATCGTTTGCCATAGGTTGATTCTATTGGCTCTGGCGTTCGATGCCAAGTGCTAAACGGGTTCCGCTTGCAACGACCTTTGTTCCTTTGCAGACTGGCTGGACTCTATCAGAGGGGGTTCAAAATGAAATTGGGATATACACTTTTTTATGTCGACGATGTTGAGAAGACGATGAAGTTCTATTCGCAAGCGTTTGGACTTGAGGCGGGATTTCTACACGAAAGCAATCAGTATGGCGAAATGGCGACCGGAGAAACCAAAGTCGGCTTTGTTCATCATGATACGGCTGGTTCGCACGGGTTTGCTTACGACAAAATGGATGCGAAGAAAAAACCGGCGGCTTTTGAAATTGGATTTGTGACCAAGGATGTGCAGGCGGCCTTCGATCGCGCGGTGAAATATGGGGCTGTTGCACTTCAAAAGCCAGAGACCAAGCCTTGGGGGCAGACAGTTTCTTACGTTCGTGATTGCAATGGGTTTCTGGTCGAGATTTGTTCGCCGATGGGTTAGAGCTAATGCAGATTCAGAAAATGACAGAGTGGCCTTCTGGTTTTCAGCCGTTGGAAGATGAAAGTCTTTCTGACGGTTTTCGCTTTTTGCAGAAAATGCGTCGCGAGTGGGAGTCAGGAGACAATCGCTTTGACCGAGAAGGCGAAATGGTCTTCGGTGCTTTCGATCGGGAAAAACTGATCGGTATTGGTGGTCTGAACCGTGATCCCTACGCCAACGAAGCGACCGTGGGCCGAATTCGGCATCTTTACGTTCTTCGCGAGTATCGAAAACGGGGAGTCGGTGCGGCCTTAGTTCGAGAAATCATTCTGAAGGCGAAACCTCAATTTTCTAAATTGAGATTGAGAACAGATACCCTCAATGCTGCCAAATTCTACGAATCGATCGGTTTTCGTCCAGTGGTGGAGGATTCAGCGACTCACCAGCTGGAATTCAGTGGAAAAGTTTGACCGGTTTTCGTAACGGGTTTAGAAATTTCCTATCACCTTAGCTGATGGGATTTCTGCCATGAAAAGAAGCATTTTCGTTTCCTTTGTTTTTCTTCTCTCGTTTGTCGCTTGTTCGTCGCAGCCGAAAGTCGAAACGGCTCATTATATCGATGCCGATACCGCAGCGGTTGTGATCAAGCCTCAGATTCCGCCGGCTCCGATCGCCGACAGCCCGGTGCAGAAATCAGATGAAGCCGAACTTTTGAAGTGGCAAAAAACGCGAACAGTGGCCGAGTGCGAGCGCGCTCAATCCGAAGTCGTGATCACTTTGAAGAGCCTTTATGGTCCTCCATATGGAACCTTAAAAGACGCCGAAGTCGAAAAGCTGAATGCATTTTTCGAAGAGCTTCGTACGCAAGCGGGTCCGGTGATTGGAAAAGTGAAAGACAGTTTTGCGCGCACTCGCCCTTATGAGTACATCCCAGGTCTTGAGCCCTGCGTTCGCCGCGAAACTTCGAAGGCCTATCCAAGTGGGCACGCGACACTGGCGCAGTTGTATTCTTTGATTTTGGCCGATCTGTTTCCGAAAGACGCAGCCCGATTGCAGGCGCGCTCGGTTGAAATCGGCAAGGACCGAATCCTGGGCGGCGTTCACCATCCAACCGACATCATCAGTGGCCGTCAGTTGGGTGATTTGCTGTATGCCGAGATTAAAAAATCGGAAAGCTATCACAAGGCGATTTCAAATCTGAAGACCGAGCTGGAATCAAGTCACCAGTAATTTTTAATCACCGAAATTATTCCGAACGCGATTTGCGTGCGGCTTCGATATGCTGAATGTTGGTTAAAAAATTTCGCGCAATTCCCAAGGCCCGGCGTTTGACCTCTTCAGCTTTGAGGCCCGTGAAATTTTCGTCAACAGTTTGGATAAACAACGTCAGCCAGCGCTCGAAATGCGCCGTCTGCAGATTCAGCGGAATATGCGGCGGAAAAGGGCGGCCCTGATAACTGTTTTCGCCCAAGAGAAGATCGCACCAGAAATTGGTGATCTTTGGCAGATGCTCGTCCCAATTGACCTTGGCGACATCATTGAAGATGGGGCCGATCAAGCTGTCCTGTCGGACTTTCGCGTAGAATTCACTGACTAAAATGGCGATCTCTTCTCGAGAATCCAATGGCCGCAAAGTTTTCATACAGGGGACAATACAATGCCGGCAGCTCTTTGCGCAAAAAGAAAATCCCCCGCTTGTAGCAGGGGATTTTGGGGTTTGAGGAGTTCAGAGCGAATTACGAGCGATGGCCCTGGTAGCTACGGCCGCGACCATAGGAACTTGGGCGGCGCTGGGAAGCACGACTGCCACGTAAAGATTCGCGAGGCTCGTCGTACTCGTTCCAGTCACGAGGACCCGCGCGGCGACTTTCTTCTTCATCGGATTCTTCGTCCAGATCATTGGAGCGAGTGCGAGCATTGTAAGAACGACCGCCATCAAAATCCTCGTCGTCCTGATCATCAAAACGATAGCCTTCGTTTCGCTCACTTGGACGGAAACGACGATAGTCATGATCGATTTCGCCAAAATCATCGTCCTCTTCATAACGAACGCGGCCAGCGGATCTGCGGCGATCTCGGTCCATATCCAATTCATCATCATAATCGTCAAATCGAGCGCGACGGCTGTCTGGTCCAACGCGACCGCTGCGCGAACGGAATTCGCGATTGTCCTCGGCTTCGATCGAAGCATAGCTTCGACGGGCCGGAGATCGGCGGCTGCGTTCTAAGTCGTCTTCTATATTTGAGTTGGAATATCCAGCCGAATATCCATAGTCGCGATCGTTGTCCCAAGTTCCAGTGGCCCGGCGGCCAGTGGAAGATGTGGTGGGTCGGCTGAATTGACTGGATCTTGAACTGCGGCGGGGAGTGGCTTCACTGCGAGATCGGGATTCAGCTCCGCGACCTTGGCGTGAACTTCGTGTGGCGCTTTGTCTTGTTGGCATGTCGGACTTCTCCTTAAGATAGATGATTACTTGGTGGTGCTTTCCATGGATTCAGCTTTAGAAAGATGTTCTTTCACATGCTCGCGCGTCTCTTGCAGAAAGTTTTTAAACTCTGTGTTGCGAGCCTGCGGGATGAATTTCTGATCCAGGTCATTCAACAATTGCTGATGCATTTTCACCTGCGATTGCATGTAGGCCTTTTCAAATTCAGTCTTTTTCTTGTTGCGCAGATCCGACATCATGCTTTGCGCGTCGGATGTCACCTTTTGAGCTTCCGAATTGGTGGCAGGCTTCATCTGATTTTTTGTCTGCAGGGCGCTGAGCTTTTTCGAGTTGTCATTGTGAGCCGAGATCATATGTTCAGCGAACTTTTTGACTTCGCCTTTGCCCGCGTGAGTCTTGGCATATTGCGCGGCTTCGATTTCAGCCGCGTTGGCAGCCTGAATGACTTCAGCGATTTGCTCGTCAGTTAGAGTTGTGTTGGCTGGTGGAGTCATCTCCGTCGCGGTTGTCTGCGCCTGTAGAAAAAGTGGCGATGCCAAGATCACCAGAGATGCGAAAAGACGAGAGAGTTTCATTTGCGGCCTCCTTTTTTGCCTGTTGCTTGGATTCCCTTTTTTCCCCGTGCCGGTGTGCGGGCCGTGGTGCGTGCTGCGGTTTTTTTCGATTTGGTGTTTTCTTTCATCGGGTACCTCCTGAACGAGCAAGTTTTTGCAAACTTCGCGCGAGGTTAGAAAGGGTGAGATGATCTTGGGTGGCTCTTTGTCATGGAGTGGGTGCGTCCATGATGGAGAAATAAAAAAGTTCGAGAAAATTTCCGTTCGAAATTTTTCGGAGAAAAAGAAAATCAAACTCCCAAGTAAACGAGCGAAGCAAGTTGGTCACGTAAGAAGTTGATGAAGAAAAAAATCTCTCATCAAAATTTCTCTCACTTCATTTCTCATCCTATTATAGAGAAGCATGCTTGGAAATCCGCCCCCACTCTGTGTTTCAAAAAATTTCCTGTTCCAAACGGTGCCACTTTTTCCAAAAAAATTTGGAACAGAGCTTGCTGATACCGCTGCTCGAACTTGAAACCATAACCACAAACCACTTTAGGGAGCCCCAATGAAAAAAATTGGAAGCATTTTGACCCTTGCGGTTTTTGTGTGCAACGCAGCAATTCCTGTTCGCGTGTATGCAGAACCCGCCGTCGAGGGAGACATCGTTTCACGATGCCGACCTGGACGAGATTGCCCGGGTGACGACGGTCCTCCTCCGCGCGAAGAGCCACGTCCGAATCCGAATATGCCAGAACCTTCACGACCAGAGCCATCGCGTCCCGAACCGCGACCGGAACCGCCATCACGGCCCGAGCCTCGTCCTGAACCATCACGCCCTGAGCCTTCATGGCCTTCAGAGCCGTCGCGACCAGAGCCAGAACCGTCGCGCCCAGATCGTCCAAACCGACCTGAGCCACGACCAGAGCCGCGACCAAATCCAAACATGCCGACTCCGGAACCATCTCGTCCTGAGCCGTCACGTCCGGAACCATCATGGCCAACAGAACCTTCGCGTCCTGAGCCTTCATGGCCATCAGAACCTTCGGAACCATCTTGGCCTTCTGAGCCTTCGCGCCCAGAGCCAACTCCGTCGCGACCGGATCGTCCAAACCGTCCGCCACCGCGCCCAGAGCCGCGACCGAATCCAAATCAACCAACTCCGGATCGCCCAGATCGTCCTGACGTACCCACTCGTCCAGACCGACCTGATCGCCCAGATCAACCAAGTCGCCCTGACTGGCCAGATCGACCGACGCCAGGCCCGGATCACCCAAATCATCCGCCGCCACGTCCAGTGCCGCGTCCAAATCCGAATATGCCAACGCCTCGCCCAGATCGCCCTGATCATCCAGGACGCCCTGACTGGCCAGATCGTCCCGGCAGACCGGATCACCCAGGTCGTCCCGACAGACCAGATCAGTGGCCACGTCCACCGGTGTATCACCCAGTGCCGCGACCGGATCATCCGCACTATCCAACGCCGCATCGTCCGCCGCGACCATATCATCCACCGCCATACCATCCGCCGTATGAGCCTCCTTACGAGCCGCCATACGAGCCACCGTATCATCCACAGCCTCCACAGGTTGGAGACTTTGAACGTCACGAGATTTATCTCGGCACGTACATGAGCAACGAAGGTGTGGATCTGTTGCAGTTGTTCGATCTGAACACATGGAACAATCGCGGTCAGATGGTCGAGTCGGTTGAAATCACTTTCAGCCAGCTGACCTCCGACACTGAATTCCAGTTGTTCAACGAGAACGAATTCTTGGACAACCAAACAGCCTGGGGAAAATCCGTTCTGTTAGTACCAACCAAGATGACATTGCTGGGAGTGAACTCGGATACGCTGTCACTGTGGGTGCAAGGTGGAGCCGTGATCGAAAAAATCGCGATCAACTTGTCGAATCAGCGCTACAGCTACGAGCCTTCAGGGCCTGCTCAACAGGTGGTTTATCTGCCCGTTGATATGGGACAGAACTATAATGCTCAAAGCACCATCGATCTGATGAGCCTGACCGGCATGAATCAGTACCGCGGCTTCCGCGTTCACGCCTTGAGTGTTCTGGGACGCAGTTTGGAATCGTCTTCAGACGTTGGCGTGCTGGCTGATATGAGCTTCATTGGAACATTGGATTTCAATGAGGACCAGGTTCAAAACCTGTATCCAAACCGCAAACTGGTCATCGGACAAAATCTCAATCGCCTGCGATTGATGATTTCAACCGCGACCCGTATCGAATGGCTGGAGATGCGCATCTCTCGCTACTAACTGTTCTGCCAATAGATTTTTTGAATTCAAACAACTGGTGTGGGAATTCAAAAAGCGAAAGCCCTCGGAGAAATCCGAGGGCTTTTTTTCGTTCTACTTCTTGCCGTATTTCTTTTCCAGCTCGTCTGCTAGCTCGTTTAGTTTGTCGCTGAGCTCTTTCATTTCATCTTTGTCGCGAAGCTTGACTCGCATCGAAAATTTTCCTTCTTTCATCTCGTCGATCTGACGAAAGATCGGAACCATCGGTCCCAAAAACCGGTGAGTGAGAAGAATCGCAAACACAAAGCAAACTCCGCCCGAGAATATGATCGCTGCAATGGATCCCTTGATCATCATATCGAGGTAATCGGAAACCGCCGATGGATCGAGGTTGCCATCGACACCGCAAAGCGCATCGGGTTTTGAAAATTTATAGAGGTAAATGGTGTTGATCACCAAGACCACAAGGATCGAGGCAAAGACATTCAAGAACCCATAGTTCAGTTGTTTGTTTTTATTGGTGAATAAACCCAGTATCGGTCGTCGTTTCATGTTCATCTCAGCCTCCGCTTTCAATTCAGTTCAGAAATGTTCTTGAACTCACGATGAAAGACCTTTGGTCTCCCATTGTGGTGTCTTCATTATAGTAAAGGTTGCCGTGCCAATAGGATCCCACCCCAATCTTGATTTCAAATCCCGTTGCCGGTGTCAGGCAGGTGCCGCCGCCGGCAACGCTTAAGGCAGGCGCATCATTGGTGCCGCCACAAAGCGGTCGAATGCGCGCAAAGGCCTGAAGAGGGCAGGCATTGTTGAGTTCGGTGATGTCCTCGTCACAACGTCCGCCACCGATATTATAAAGCTGGATATTTTGTGTCTCTCCCCCCAGCATGCGTTTCAGTCCCGCCGGCGGTGATGGCCACGCGCCCGTAAATGTGTAAGGCGGGGTCGGGGAGAAGATAATAAAATCGTAAAACTCGGATTCCAGGCAAGTGGGACTTCCGCCAAGGCATTTGACGATGATGTCATTGACGTCGAGACGTGAATTTCGCAAGGTCATTTCATCTCGCACGGTTTCCAGCAACGAATTCAGAAGGCTCAGTTTCATTTCACGCAGCTGCATTTGTCGTGCGCTTTCGGCTTCGTTTCGCATGCTTTGAAGCATAAAAAGCTGGATGAGCAAAGACAGCACGGCGACGATCAAGATGATTTGAAGCACGCCGACACCGCTTTGACTTTTCATGAATTACTCTCCGCTGAGCTTGTAGTTGCCGTACGTGCAGATGAATGTGTAAGAGTAATGGGTTCCAGGTAGGTAGGTGGCGAGCATGCCATTGGTGGCCTTCATGGTCTGAGTGGCCGTATCGAATCCTGCCAATTGATTTACGTACAAAGCCAGTCCCGACATGGTCGTTCCGCCACTGCAATAGCTGCCAGTGATATTTGTCCAGGGGTGATCGATCGAATTACTGCTAGAAGTGACTCCTGTGGCGGCATAGCGGAAATCAAGAAGGTTGGGAGTCCCGCGAACCACGGAGAAAATATAGGGAACATTCTTCGCTGTGAAATCAGGCGCAGATCCTCCGTTATACGGGAAGAAAAAAGTCGGAAAGGTTGCATTGAGCTGAATGTTCACTTGGGATGAGCCAGGCTTTCCGGCATTGTAAGCATCCATTGCGTAAAGACCATCTTGTTTGTTCCAAGAACTATTGAAGCTGCTCCACGAGTCCCAACACTTGAGCGTATGAGACGTACCTGCTGACCATTGACCGGCGTCGTTTGTCGGTTTCTGAGCTCCGGACGCATCCAATCCCCATGGTGAATTCAACATCGGAGCCGCGAAAGGTGTCATATAGGTGGCCGGAAAAGGTCCGCCCACAAGTCCCAAATCCGCATTGCACACGCGGTGCGTGAGTTGGCCGTCGACCAATTGGGCTCGCCATGTGGGGGCTGGCGCATCCGCCGACGTTTTAATATTGGTGCTTGTGCGAGCGATGACCATGTCTCCGCTGAAGCTGTCTGGAATCACACATTCCTGATAGACCGGATCGACGGCTGTGCCGGGCGCAAAGGTCAAACCCGAGCACAGGACAGTCCCGTCCATTTTCTGAACCTGGACAGTGATGGACTCGTCAGCTGGAGGGAAATCGACTTTGACACGGACTTTGCGGTCTTGAGCTTTGATAGATCCCAATTCGCCAGGAGGAGCTGTGATCCAAATGGATTCGGTGGTGGTAAACGAAATTCCAGGAATTTTGATGACCTGAATATATTTGTTCGTCGCCAGATTTGAAACTTGGCAGGCCGGTGTGGGGGCCGCAGGGAAAACCAGTTGGGCGGAAATATCCGGAGCCGCCGTTGCGGGACCTTCCACTTGTCCGACAATTGTATTGCTGGCCGTGCAGGTGCGAGTCCCAGCTGCCGCATTGAGGGCGCAGGTCAGGCTGGAAGATGTTGTCGAGCTTGACAGCATGGGGACGCTGCCGACTTCGGGGACATTGGGAAACGTCCAATTCAGTGTCGGAGTCTGCGTACAACAATTTCCGGTGGTGTAAGAATAGGTGGCTGTAGCACTGGATCCCGTACGAACTTTCAACGGATTGGAAATCAAATCCGTGAGAGGTGTGACTTCACTTAATTCTAAAGTTGCGGGCAATGTCGAGACCGTTGTTTCGGGAAGCGGGAATCCGCGGACAACCAGGCCGCTGCTTTTGTTAAATGTTTTATGCGTGAGCAGGTAGGTACCCGCCGGTTTCGTTTTGTCCAGTGTGATCGTAAACGAGCCGGTTTCGCTGGAATAGGATTGCTCGCCATGGGCGATCTCTGAGCCTGCGGCATCGGTGATACTATAAGTCGAGTTCACCAAAAGCTCGTCATCGGCTGTCAGAACAGTCATGTTCAAAGCTGAATCGGGGGCAACGCAGTTGCGGTTGATCGTTGGAGGAATCGGCGTGCCGCTAGAGAGATACATCTGAGGTCGAGAGAAAATGCGCACGGTCGCATAGTTAGTCGATTCAATACTGTTGTCGGCCGTGTCGAGTGCCATCACACGAAACTGATAAAGGCCCGATTTGAAAAGGGCAGGTGGCAGCAAGGCCGTGCCAGCGGCATCCAAATGATAGAGGTAGTTTTGTTTGGCGATGTTATTATTGGGAAGGTCGTATTGTGCGCCAATAGTAAAACCTTTGATCGTGTTGATCGTTCCAAAGTTGAACAGCTGGTTTTGTGAAGCATTTTGCAAAGTGATAATCCAGGGCTCGGACGGATTATCTGGGTTTGTCAGGTCCGTCCATTCCACAGCGTTCAAACTGTCAGGGACCACCATGTCACTGAGGCCGACTGCTGCGGAGCCGGTGATGGCGCGGACCTGCATGCGAATGCTTTTCAGGCCCGTTGGATTTCCCACCAAAACTTCGTAACGAAGGGCGCGAGGATTTCCGGCTTGATCGGGATATCCATAGTACTTTTGCACGCCATAAATCCCTTTGGCATTCGGGATCAATGGATTGTTATCTTGGTCCAAGACGCGTGTGATCTGAATCCCTTTTTGCAATGGAACGGTCACTTCTCCCGCCAGCGGCGAGACACCCCTCGCATAGGCAAAGCCCTCGCGGACACCGACCGAGTAATGGACGGAAATGCTCATCGCCTTGTTGCAGGTCGAAGCAAAGTTCAGACAGTAGGGTTCCGCCCAAGCCCTGGCATAGATCGGACAGCGATTGACGTTAGGGGCGAGATCAGCCGTGCAACGGGACCCGTCCAAATTATAAAAGACATACTCGCCAGCAATGGTCAGCTGCGGATCAGTCGAATTTCGTTCCGAAATATAGACGAAGTTGCCTTTGTTGGGGTCATCAAGACTGGAACGATCGCAGCCTGTCTGTGCTGGGTCCGTAAAGGCCGGGTGACATTTCATCAGACGGTCGTAGCGTGTGAAGGTGGATCCGCCAGCACTGACCGGAACAAGTCCATTCGCCCCTAGATCATTAGTGATGATTGCCGAGTTTTCTAATGATCCAGGTGTTAAAACATTCGTTCGAATTCGAGACGCGATTTCATTTCGAGTGAACTGAATACGTTGTTGCGCGCGCATTGAATTCATGATGTTGACGGATGTCATTGCGGACGCGATAACCAAGCCGGAAATTCCCACGGCAGCCATCACTTCAACCAAAGTGAAGCCGTATGGATCTAAAGAATTTCTTTTAAAAATCTTTGCCATAAATTTATCCGGTGACGCTTTTATCGGCTAAATGTCGGATTTCCTAAACAATTTCCCTTTTTGGTGCAGTTATTTGACCGAAATTCTGTGGTCAAGCAAGAATCATAATTCCGATTCTCGAATCGCGACAGAAAACTGTCCCAGCTTGGGACAGAGCCAGAGACTCGTCAGGATTTTTTTGTGTACCTCTTTTATTTTCTTAACGATCTGCCGAAAAGTGTAAAGGTTCTGTGCAGGACTTTAGACAGGAAAGAAAAGGAAGGTTATGAAAACCATCTTTAAAACGAAACAGTCTGGTTTCACTTTAGTCGAAACGCTTTTGTCGGCGGCCTTGCTTTCGATGTCAGTTTTGACGCTGGCAACATTTAGCAATTCAGCTGCCGAGCTGGACCGTAAGTTTAAAACGCGTAGCAATCTCCTGCAGGTCCGAACTGAAATCGTGGCCGCCTTGTCCAATCCAGACAATTGGGCAGACACTGTTGAGAAAGCGGGAACATCCGTTGCAGTTGCCGGAGTTTCTGGGGGTACCGGCACGACAACCGCTGGCAACGTTGCGATTAAGAGCGATTCATCGACTTATGTGAAATTGAATCCGGATCTGGTTTGCGTTCGTGACAATACGGCCTGCACATCAGGACATTATCCTTTAACCTTGCTTCGTGAAGATGGAACCGTCCTGATCGATTCAACAAATTTAAAGGCCGGTTTCACACGTGAGGGTGTTGCCTGCAATACCTATGGTGATGCGACCGAGAATAACAAATGTATTTTCCGTTACACCGTGACCTGGGCACCGACATGTCCGAAAGTGGGCGCTTGCATTCGCCCTCAAATCACCACACAAACCACACTTTCTTCAACAGAATCGGACAGTGTGGCGGCGGTGGCGGCTTTGGAAACTCAGATGAACATGCAGATGAATATGTTGATCGAGCAGCCGATCAGTCTGCCGCCCGTGGCGCGCAGTCAGTCGGCGACGACCAATTCATCTGTTGAATATCCGGCCGATACCGTTATCAACGTCAATCCTCTCACGGCGGTGACAAGCAAGCACGAGATCGAGCTGGTTCCATTTGATGATCGCGGCTCGGCAAACGGCGGAACAGTCCACTATATCAGCCCAACCCAAGTGAGTTACAAACCGAAGGATGGCTTCTACGGAGTGGATTTCTTCTCATATAAAGTGCGCGATATCGCGACTCAAAAAACGGCCCGTGGAACGATCACTGTGAAGGTCATGACGCCATTCACCTGGACAGGCTTGGCTGGTGCGGCTCAGAAAGGTTCATCGTTAGATAAAAATTTCTGCGGTAAGGTTGTCAACGGCGTTTGCGACGGCAAAACATTCCCGGCGTCAGGTTGGGGTTTGGGTTACCACTACAACCTGGTCTTCAACAACACCTGCACCAACTGTGAAGCTGTTTTGGATGGAGTCACTGGTGCAGCCAGAAACGGCGTCGATATGTATTTGGGCAGTATCGAGTTGGCCAAAACATTTAGCGGAAAAGTCTCAGTCGCTAAGACGCTGGCCTTTGGCACGATGCAAGGTCCATGGAGAAAAGCGGAAAACGTCTTGGTTGAAGGCGGTACATTTGATGTGAGTGGTATCAACACGGTGTATATTTATGCTGGCGACCGCGGCTGGATGTATTTCCCGCCAGAGAGCGAGGACTATGCGCTGAAAATCAAAGGTGCAGGTCGTTTCATCAGTCCAAAAAATCTCTACGTCAACGGTGCATTTTATGCCGAGAACGCAAACAATTTTGTGCACAACGATGGCTCGGTTTACTTGCTGGGCATCTGGGCGCGCAATCAGACGATTTATGCTCCAAACACAGAATTTTTTAATTTGAACTTCGGTTGGTACCAGTCTTGGGCCGGCGGTGGGTTAGCTCCGGCCTGGTCTTATGGATACGCCGTTTCCTCGAATCTCAATGTTAAAAACAATGCGGGTATTTGGCCAGGCGGTCAAAGTGATTCCAAGGTCACCAATGGAAAAGATCCGTTCACATGGCAATACTCGGCGACAATGCCGGTTGTGTCGGTCAAAGGAAATCTGATTTTTGGTGGACGCGGCGGAAGTCACTGTGACTTTAACGGAGCCAACTCTTGCCAAGGTCCGATCTTTGAGATGAACGGTGCAACAGACCAGTTGATCCAAGGATTGCCTGTGAATGGCTTGACCACTTATGCAGGTCTGACGGCTCCGATTGGTGGTTATGGTGGTGGTCCGAAGATCACAGGACCTGGCCCGATCAATCTTGCAAATTTGAATGACTGGGCAACAGCACCTTCGATTCGTATCAATAAGACGACCGGGAAAATCACGATGGATGGCGCGGTTGCAATTCGTAAAACTTTCGAAGTGGCCAGCGTCGCTACTTATGATTTTTCGCACTCAGCATTGATCTTCAATAACACGTCCTGTGGTGATTCAACTTTTAGTCCGGGGCCTGCAACTGATTACAACGACGTCTATGAAATGATGGCTGGCTGTTCGGCGCGTTTGAATTTGGGATCGAACACGATCAATGTCTTTGGTAACTATGCACACTACGCGTCCGGTGGGTCACATTTGTACGGCGATTCTATGCGAAGTGCGAAGATCAGGTTGTATGGCGACTTCAAAATTGATGGTTTCCATGATCATGACCTTTTGATGAGAGCGGTTGAAGTTCAATTTGTCGGACCGGGCGATCAGTTCGTGATGAATATGAATGCTGCTGGTGTACCTGCGATGTCCGCGCACATGTTGGTGAACAAGGCCACAGGTACGGTCTACCTGCAAGGCACTGTCGCGACCATGGCGGATCTGAATGTCGCCAGTGGAACTCTGGCTGCGACTCCGGGATCGACTTTCAGAATCCATCAGCATGGCGTTGGCTTGTCTAAGTCTGTGATCACAGCTCCGAATACGACCTTTGAGAATTTGGAGATTTTCCATGTCACGGAATTGGGATCTGACATCAAAGCAAAGAACCTGACTATCGGTACAACGACTAGCGGTGGAGGCTTGAACAGCCTTGGCAGAACGATCACAGTTCAGAATGATCTGACTTTGACTCGGTCGCATGGAAATGTGAACAAGATCGTGATGGGTGGTGCGGGAGCGCAGAAAATCACATTCACGGATCCAGCGTTGGGCCTGGGATTTACGACTTATAATATTGATATTCGCAAGCCGGCTGGTGCTCCTTCTGTCAGCTACTTTGGAACGGGCCGAATCAACAACCTTTGCTCGGGCTCTCCACTGCTGAATATGGATCCAGCGTCGTCATTGACCATGAGTGCACACTTGCAATACATGGGAGCACCTGGTGCCGCCACCTTCGTGCAGCAAAACGGTGCGACTTTCGCTCCGGCATCCAGCTCACAAAGTGCGACCTGCCTGGCTTGGGCTCCGTAGTTTTGAAAATCTGAAATTTTGAAGAATAAAACAAAGAGCTTTGGGGAAACTCAAAGCTCTTCTGTTGTGGTCTCGTAGTTTTCGACAATTGGAAGGCCGATATTGCTAATCGCCGGATAAAACCGAACCCGGAACGGGCCTTCCAATTTGTTTTCGAAAAAGTGAATGCAGCGCAAATCCACGCAAAATTTGACCATGCCATTGACGATATCAAACTGAAAACTTTCGCCGCCCATCAAAGTCATCCAGGTCGGCTTGGTGACGACATCGACGCCGTTTTCCTGCAACTTGAAAGAGAAAGAACCATCAGCCTGGCGACTGTGCACAAGAGAATACAGGCAAGTGCCAGTGAATTCATCGGTCAGGCAAGCCGTTGTTGTGTTGCCGGCCACCGGTGAATAGTTAAACGAGTTGATCGTAAAATCCACCATGGCACGCCGGCAAGGCAGAATGGTTGCCTTGGATCTTGCATAGTGGCCCACCTGGGCGGCGGTGACGCCATTCACAGATTCGTCCGTCGCGACAGTCGTGCCGTCGCTTTCAAGTTCGACACTGGAATTTTGAACCGGACAGTAAAGACCCGAAGCAATCACTTCGAAATTGAAGGCGGTCGTATTCCTAGGAGTCGATTTCGGATCGCCATTGGCAGCGAATGTGGCTGCGAAATGCATGGGCGCATTTCCACAGTTTGCGACGGCGGGATCGCACTGGGCATCCACCTTCATCGTCATCCCCATCGGACAGTCGGCATTTGGAGCAGCCGGAGAGGCGGCAAAGCCTGTGCAGACCACTCCGGTGCGGCTGATTCCGGCGGTGAGATCTTGCAGAGGAAAAATCTTTTCGTCATCCAGCGAGTAAATATTGATCGTAGCGCCGGTGACAGTTTTGCAGTTGCGGTCGGCGGGATCGGCTTGATCTTGATTCAGCAAACAGGCAAGGCCGACATTTTCTGCTGCACTGATTGTCGAGTTCCAGCCTCGGGCATCCAAGATATTGCTGATCAAACGGTTTCTGGCGACGATGTAATTGATAAAGCTTTCCGAGCCGACATGGGCGCCGACAACATCCTTGAAGATGCTGAGAGACGCAAAGATCACCATAATCAGAAGGGCATTTCCGACCAAGGCTTCGATAAGGCTCATACCACGCTGATTCTTCAACATCTTATCTGACCTTCAGCGAGAGTGAAAAACGGGATGCCTTCATCGAGACAACACCGGCAATTGTATCCGCGATCTTCAAATTGCCATCGATAAAGATATCCGGCACGGTGCAAGTCGGTGTCAGAGCAGGGCACTCGATATACCAATTCAGCTCGTAGCGAAACGGGCAGGACACAGAAGGATATCCCGAACAGGGAGCTAAACTGGCGGACAGGCCTGTCCCGGGTGCCGCATCGACAAAAGGATTGGTGTCGTTACCGGTTTCAGAAAGAAGGCTGAGAGGTGAGGGCGTCACTTGGCCGCATGAGTACTCCACAACG
>CBIHPB010000042.1:0-15980 GCA_966211485.1 uncultured Bdellovibrio sp. | reverse complement strand
CCCGGCGTTGGAAAGACGGCGATTGCCGAAGGCTTGGCTGCGAAGATCGTGCACAACCAGGTGCCCGAAGCTTTGCGCGAAAAAGTTATTTACTCTCTGGATTTGGGAACCTTGCTGGCTGGAACCAAGTTTCGCGGAGACTTTGAAGGCCGTCTCAAAGGTGTGATCAAGGAAGTCAAAAAGCGCAAGAACGCGATTCTTTTTATCGACGAGATTCACACGATCGTCGGCGCTGGCTCGACTAGCGGTGGCTCGATGGATGCATCCAATTTGCTGAAGCCGGCGCTTGCAAATGGCGAGATCAGCTGCATTGGTTCGACAACTCATCAGGAATATCGGCAGCATTTTGAAAAAGACCGTGCGCTCAATCGCCGCTTTCAAAAAATCGATGTCAAAGAACCTTCCACCGACGAAGCTTTGGAAATCCTGAAAGGCTTGAAGAAAACTTTTGAAGAGCATCACCAGGTGAAATTCACCGATGCTGCCTTGAAAGCCGCCGTCGACCTCTCGAGCAAGTACGTGCACGCGAAGCTTTTGCCGGATAAAGCGATCGACGTAATCGACGAAGCCGGCGCTGCTGCTAAATTGCAAGGCAAACACGACGTGACCATCGACGAAGGCGATATTGAAATCGTCATCGCCAAAATCGCCCAGGTTCCGTCAACCAGCGTATCGGCCAATGACCGCGAACAGCTGCGCGATTTGGATAAGAAATTAAAAGCGCAAATCTACGGCCAGGACGAAGCGATCGACCGCCTTGCTGCCAGCATCAAGTTCTCGCGCAGCGGTCTTGGCCGCGACACCAAACCGATTGGCGCTTACCTCTTCACCGGTCCGACTGGTGTGGGAAAAACCGAAGTCTGCAAACAACTTTCACTGATCATGGGAATTCCACTCGTTCGCTTTGACATGAGTGAGTACATGGAAAAGCACACGGTCGCTCGCCTCGTCGGCGCGCCTCCGGGATATGTGGGCTACGAAGAAGGCGGACAACTGACCGAAGCGGTCACAAAATCTCCTTACTGCGTGCTTTTGCTGGATGAAATGGAAAAAGCTCATCCGGATGTTTACAATATTTTGCTGCAAGTGATGGATGCGGGCCGACTGACTGATGCCAACGGACGCATGGCGGATTTCCGCAACGTGATTCTAGTCATGACTTCAAATGCTGGCGCGGCCGAAGTCGCAAAAGGTTCGATCGGCATTGCCGAGCAACCGGCCCGTCTGCAATCGATGGAAGCCGTGAAAAAAGCTTTCACGCCCGAATTTATCAATCGCCTGGATGCGATCGTTGGCTTCCGCGATCTGGATGAAAGCATCGTGCTTCGCATTGTCGGAAAATTCGTCGAAGAAGTTCGCATGCAGCTGCAAAAGAAAAATGTCGACCTTCATGTGTCACAAGACGTTGTGAAGTGGCTGATGAAAAAGGGTTACGACAAGGTTTATGGTGCTCGTCCTTTGGCGCGCACGATTGACGAGCACATCAAAAAAGCACTGGTGGACGAACTTCTGTTTGGCCGCTTGGTCAATGGTGGGCGCGTCGAAGTGACTCTCAAAGACGAAGCTTTGCAGTTTCATTACGCCTAAGAACGACATTTCACCCAAAGCCGAAGCGAAGGGTTCCTTCGCTTTTTTCGAAGCATGCGAATTCTCTTGAGAATTTGACCGATTTTCTATCTTTGACAACGCCGATCTGGTACACAATTTAGATATAAGTTCATTCGGCGTTTTCCGAATGATGTCTCTCAAAGGAGTCTATCTATATGGTCTGGTTCAAGCGAATCGGTCTGTTTCTTCTCACCAACTTGCTGGTGGTTCTTACTATCAGTATCACAGCGACTTTGCTGTCCGCTTTCTTCGGAATCCGATTGAGCGGTGGCATGCAGGGCTTGCTTGTTCTGTGCGCGATCATGGGCTTTTCAGGATCCATCATCTCTTTGATGATGTCCAAATTCATGGCCAAGCAGTTCTACGGCGTTCAGATCATTGATCCAACTACACAAGACCCACAACTGCGTGGTCTGGTGGAGATGGTTCACGGCATCGCTCGCAAAGCAGGCCTTCCGAAAATGCCAGAGGTCGGGATTTACGAAGCGCCTGAAATCAACGCCTTCGCGACAGGACCTTCGAAATCAAATTCTCTGGTCGCCTTAAGCACAGGCCTTTTCCGCTCGATGAGCCGCGAAGAAGTCGAAGGTGTCGTCGGTCACGAAATCGCCCACGTCGCCAACGGTGACATGGTGACCATGACCTTGATTCAAGGGATCGTAAACACCTTCGTCCTGTTCCTGTCGCGTGTCTTGGCCAGCGTGATCGCCAACAGCGGCAATAGCGAAAACAATCGCGGCGGCTCGATGACTCAATACATGCTGACCATGCTGTTCGACGTGTTGTTTGGAATTTTGGCAAGCATTCTGGTCAATTACTTCTCTCGTCTGCGCGAATTCCGCGCTGACGCCGGCGGAGCTCAGTTTGCTGGACGCGAAAAGATGATTGCAGGCCTGAGACGATTGCAAACACAGTACGCTCAGATTGCTCCGGATAACGGAGCGGCTGCGACGCTGAAGATTTCGAATAAGTCGTCGGGGTTGATGGCGCTGTTTAGCACGCATCCGCCGCTTGAGGAGCGGATTCGACGTCTTGAGCGTGGGGTTCGATAACTACGTTATGTAGGACATGCGTCCTGCCAATCGGGGCTATCTCGCCCCGAACCCGAGGATCGCTGGCCGTCCGGGCCAGCGATTCAAAGTAAAAAGAAAAAATTAGAACAATTCGGATCATTTTGATCTTATGTTTTACTTCCTCTTCTCCAGGCACTCCGAGACCAAACCAAAGCCGCAAAGGCCGAATTCAATCCCAAACTGAACATCTTCCAGTATTTTTCCAGAACATTTCTGAATGTCGCCTGGCAACAAATTTTCCCAGTCTTACTTTGAAATTCCGTTTTGAAATTTTCACTGGATCTTCATATTTAATTTCGTCCCGGACCTTGAGCTCTCCGACTTGTCCCTCTAGACTAAAAGAATGATTTCACTTGTCCGTCTGTCGTTGATTTCAACGCTGGTGACTCCGGCGCTGATTGCTCTGAGTTGTTCGCATCTGTCGAATCATGGCGATGCTTTAAGCTCTCAAGAAGAGAGCCTTCTGCTTGCCTATCAAAAGGCGCGAAGTCTGGAGACTTCGGACCGCACGGGCAGTTGCTCGTTGTTCACTCGTCTTTCGAAAGAAAATTTTCCGCTGCGCGATCTCTCTTTGATCCGCGCTTACATGACTTGTGACGAGCACAAAAATCTCGAATTGATTTCTCAGGTTCAGATTGATCAAGAGCCTTGGCTTGCGCCGCTGGATTTGCAGCGACAGATGAAAGAGGCTGAGACGGCTCACAATGATTCAGCCTTGGCGCAGGTTTATTTGAAGGCGGCCAAGCGTTCGGATCGCATTCGTGAGAAAGTGCAGTATTTAAATCAGGCGTTAGAAAGCCAGGCGAAGATTCAGAATCCGACGGCCGAAGATCAAGCTCGTCTGGCGGATCTTCAGGATCGCCTGTATCACTTGGCCCCGCGCTTTCGTCCACATCCCGAAGCGAAAGAATTTTTCGCTGTTGGTAATGACTGGATTTATCAGCGCCAATTTAACAAGGGACGCGAATACCTTTCGAAGGTCATGAACTCGGCCTCTTCTAGCAACGAAGAGCAGTATCAAGCCCGCCGTGCTTTCCGCAACAGCTTTAAGACCGAGCTCAAGCGCGATGATCATATTAAAGAGGCCGAAAAGTTTGCGAAGTGGAATGAAAAGCATTCGGCTGCCAATCGCATTCACGAGGCTTACCTGACATGGGCCCGCGCTGTTTGGACCCTGGGCGACGCAGGCACCGCTCGGGATATTTTAGTCAAAGCTGAAAAGGCCTTGAAGAAATTCAAGTACCCGAAGGATGAAATCCTTTTTGTCCGCGCTCGCATGCAGGAAGAAGCGAAGGATATCAATGGTGCATTGAAAACCTTGGAACTGGCGGCGGCCGAATCCCGCCCCGGCACTCCGACCCGTGCGCGTGTTTTATTTCAGGAAGCTTGGCTCTTGCGGAAGAAAGCTCAGTATCCAGAAGCTAGTACAGCTTTCGCGAAAATTAAATCTGAGACTCAGGATCCGTTTGATCGCAACCGCTACTCGTTCTGGCTGGCCCGCTCATTGAAGCAGGCAGGAAAGGCGGAAGAGGCTCAGAAAGAACTGCAAGAGCTGATTCAGAACGATCCTTTGGGATACTATGGCCTTGTCGCCTACCGCGAAAACAGCACCGAGCTTCCGGCGCTGACGATCGAGCGCAAGACAGCGTCTGAAGAAAATCGTCCGCACTCGATCAGTCTCGCCGATCATCAGCTGATCCGCGCTTTGATTTTTGTCGACGAGCCGGAAATTTTGGGACGATTCCTCGATTCCAAAACTTTGGATCTGCGCAATCAGGCCAATCAGGAAATGGACGCTTGGGTGTTCTATCTGAAGGCTTATGCTCGTGCGGGGCTGTTCAATCCCCTGTTCCAGCAGATTGGAAATCTTCCGACCGAGCTGAAAACCAAATTGCTGGCGCAAAATCCCGAGCTTTTGTTCCCACGCAAATTCTTAGATTTGATCCAGGTTTCGGCTGAAAAATTTGGCGTGCGTCCCGAGCTGATGCTTTCGATCATTCGCCAGGAATCAGCCTTTGATCCGCACGCGCGATCGAACGCGGATGCCTTGGGTCTGATGCAGGTTCTGCCAAGTGTGGCGAAGACTCATGAATCCAAAACGGGATTTGAGATCGGTCACTTTGAAGATCTCTACAAGCCCGAGATGAACATTCCGATTGGCGCTTCGATTTTGGCAGACCTTGGGAAAAAGTATCGCGGTCAGTTCCTGCTAACTGCGGCCGCCTACAACGCCAACGAGCGCGCGATCGAATCTTGGATCAAAACGAGACTGAACGAAGATCCTTTGGAATTTATCGAGGACATTCCTTACGAAGAAACCCGCGCCTACGTGAAGCTGGTTCTGCGTAATTTCATTTTCTACTCGCGCCTGAGCCAACCAGGGAAAACAATTGCCTTCCCGGATTGGTGTCTAGAAGATTTGCAGTCCTTTAAAGTCTCGACACGATAGTCACTTTTGTATCACATTGAAAACCATGTAAAATCAGCCTCTTAGAACGTTTTTTCTCGTTCTGAGGCTGGCCCTCCCTTTGCTCTTTCATCAAGGCAGACGGAGGAGTCATGAAAGCACATATCATACTGGCAGCAGCGGGTTTTCTGGTGGCAGGCGCGACGGGCTACGCGATTTACCAGAAAGATATGACAAGCGGATTTGCCAGTTCTGGTGAAATGGATCTTGCTTCCAAAAAAGATAGCAAGCGTTCCACGAAACTGGGCGACGCCTCCAGCGTTTCAACTAAAACCAAACAAGAAGAGCAAGTTCTGATGAACGACCCAGCCATCCATCAAGCCTGGGGATTGAAGAAATCAGACGCCGCACGAGCTTGGGGCATTACTCAAGGTAGCCGCAAAATCGTGGTGGCTGTGATCGACACGGGTGCCGACCTTCAGCACGAAGACTTGGCCAATAACTATTGGACCAATCCAGGCGAAACCGGCAAAGACGACAAGGGCCGCGACAAAGCCACCAACGGCATCGACGATGACGGCGATGGATTTGTGGACGACGTTCATGGCTGGAATTTCGTTTCCAACAACAACAACCTGAAAGACAACCATGGACACGGAACCCACATCGCCGGCATCATCGGCGCCGAAGCTGGAAACAACAAAGGAATCGCCGGAATCTCTCCGCAGGTTTCTTTGATGATTCTGAAATACTACGATCCGACAGTTCCCAACACAGACAACTTGCGTAACACCGTCAACGCCATCAAGTTTGCGACAAAAATGAAGGCCAACATCATCAATTACTCGGGTGGCGGAACAGAATTTTCGAAAGACGAATTCGAAGCCATCGAAGAAGCCCGCAAGCAAGGAATCTTGTTTGTCGCAGCCGCCGGCAACGAGCGCTCGAACTCGGACAAACACAAGTACTACCCAGCTGATTACGGACTTTCAAATATCATCTCAGTCACAGCGATTGATCCATCGACCGAAGTTCTATCCAGCAGCAACTATGGTACGGAGACTGTGGATATCGCAGCACCTGGACAAAACATCCTTTCGACTTTGAGCGGAAATTCTTACGGCTATATGACCGGAACTTCGCAGGCCACGGCCTTCGTCACAGGTGGCGCAGTTTTGGTGATGGCGCACAAAGAAAATATCTCGGCTGAAGATGTGAAGAAGTACATCCTGGCGACCGGCGATTCACAGACAAGCTTGCTGGCTAAATGCCGCACCTCAAAGCAGCTGAATCTTTTCAAAGCTTTGACGGTTCTGGATTCGGGAGTCGGAGTGTCGGGTGTAATCGCGGCGAACGCGGTCGATATGAACAAGTTTACGGTGGATTCTCAGCGAGGCACCACGACTGGCGCTGACAACCGCGGCATCTCAAGCTTCGGCAAAGCCTTGATGCAGAATCTGGAAACTAGCTCACTGCCAAAAAAGAACTAACCAGCAGAATTCAAAGAAGATTTCACTTCATCGGCACAGCCTTCACAGCTGTGCCGTTTGCGTTGAAGGCCTGACTGTATCCGGACTTTTTCAATCACCTGCGAAATAACAGTGGACAAAACTCGGGCATCCCACCTATTCTCATCACATGCTTTTTTAGTCTTCTCGGGCTTCCAGTCCCGTCACATTTCGTTTTTCCGATCTTAGCTGATTCATTTATTGATCACTTTAGGTTTCACGGTCCCCAACAGAGCTGTTTTCGTATTTCGATTTATTTTTAAGGTTTAGATATGCTGAAAAGATTGTTTCATCGTTTGCTCTTTCAACACACGAGCTATTTGATTCGCAAAGCTCGCACCGAGATTCTGCACGAATCCGATATGCCGGAACTTCCGGCCCTTCTGGATCCGCGTCAGTCTGTGACCTTGGCGAAGATTGTGCGCCATCCGTCGAACTGGAAATTCATCTTCTCGATGATTGGCGTGTATTGGTTCCGCCTGCGCGCCGGATATTTTTATTACTTCATGGCCATGGTGTTCTCACTGCTTTCGCCGAATCTGATTCATTTGTTTGTCTCTCGGCTTGAACAAGGGGCCGAGCTTTCGATCACCTTGTGGATTGGTGCGGGCTTGGCTTTATGCGGAGTTTTCTCAGGGGTTTTCCTGCAGCATTACTTCCACTCGACCCTACATACCAATCAAATGATCACTAACGATCTCAACCAGCTGATTTTCCGCCAGTCTTTGGATCTCTCGATTCAAGCGCGAACCGGTAAGCAAGTGGGCGATATCGTCAATTATATGAGCAGCGATACAGAAGCGATCTCGGATTTTCCGATCGTGCTAGGTGATATCTGCTGGGCCGTGATTATGATCACCGTGACCGCCGGCATGCTGTTTTTCTATATCGGATGGTCGGCGCTGGCCGCCCTTTTGGTTTTGGCTGGCCTCGTGCCGTTGACTCAGTACGTGGGAAAGCGATTTGTACAGTTCGAAGAAAAAATGATGAATCAAAAAGATGCTCGCATCACATTGATGACTCAGCTTTTGAATTCGATTCGCGTGATTAAATTTTTCGCCTGGGAAAAAGCGATCTCAGAAGAAGTTCAAACCTTACGAAAAGCCGAACTGAAAAGCCGGCAGAAGCTGGCTCGCGCCGAAGTTCTTTCCGGCGTTAGTTACACAGCTGTTTCAAGTCTTGTGCTGTTTGTGGCTCTGTTCGTTCACGCTTGGCGTGGGCAGACACTGGATGCGGCCTTGATCTTTACCTGCATCGCGCTTTTCGGTCTTTTGGAAGAGCCGTTTGGACATCTGTCTCGACTTTTCTCTCGCTTTTCTCAGGCACTGGTTTCGGCTCGGCGGATTTTAGATTTCTTGGAGACAGAAAAGGTTCCCGAAAGCAAAGCGGCAAAGCCGTTCAATTCGGAAAATGCGATCGAGCTTCAAGCTGCAAGCTTTTCACATGGAATGATTCCAATTGTACAAGGCTTGACTCTGCAGGTTCCGCGCGGATCCTCTTTGGCCATCGTCGGCCCTGTCGGCAGCGGAAAGACAACACTTTTGCAGGGACTTTTGGGCGAGTGTCATTTGGTTCATGGCGCTTTGCGAGTGGATTCAGGATTGGCATCAGCGCCACTGCGCCGAGCCTTCGTTCCGCAAGAAGCTTTTATCGTCAACGCCAGCCTGTTGGACAATGTGCTGTTTGGTGAGACTTCGGTTTCCAAAGAGGCTTTGCGAAAATCCATTCACCTGGCGTGTCTTGAAAAGGATGTGCGCGATCTGCCATCTGGACTTCGCACGGAAATCGGCGAAAAAGGTGTGAATCTGTCTGGCGGACAGAAACAACGGGTCAGTTTGGCTCGTGCTGTTTTCTCGAAACCGGATTTAGTTTTCTTAGATGATCCTTTGTCAGCGGTCGATGTCGAAACCGAAAAGCAGCTTTGCGATCGTTTGATTTTCGGCGAGTGGGAAAAAGATAAGGTCACCCGCATCGTCAGCACCCACCGTTTGGAAAGTTTGGCCCGGTTTGATCAGGTTCTATTCCTGCAAAGCGGACAGGTCAGCGGACTGGGACGATTGGACGAGCTTCTAAAATTCAATTCCGAATTTCAGACCTTCTATCGCGAGCACGAAGCTTCACAAGGAGCCCATCCACCAGCTCAAGCCGCAGCGGAAACGCAAGCAGCCATGGAAATCAAAGAAGATGTTCGCATCACCGAAGATGAAGAGCGCGAACGCGGAGCTGTGAAGGCATCGGTTTACAAGGAATACATTCTCTCCCTGCGAGGCGAAAAGAAGAATAACTTTATTCTGCTGGCGCTTGGCTTGATGGCCGTGACAGCTGCGATGATCCCGCTCTTGCAGAAGGGATGGCTTGCGAACTATCAGAATCTGGGCTTTGAAATGACTCCCCTTCAGGCGATCTATACCTACGGAGGCTTGGGCCTTGCCGTTTTGCTGTTTACAATGCTCAATCAGCTGTTTTGGCTCGAGCGAGGTCTGATTGCGGGACGGAATTTCCACGATCAAATGCTCAACAGCATTTTGCGTGCGCCAGTTCGATTTTTTGATTCGACTCCGGTGGGACGAATTCTACAGAGATTTTCGCGTGATCTGGAATCAGTCGACATCTACCTGCAATGGAGCTTTGAAAGCTTCGTTCACTGTGTTCTACATGTGACGGTCAGCCTGGTCTTGGTTTTAACCGTGATGCCCGTGATGGTGTTGATCATTGGACCGACGCTGTGGCTGTACAACAAAGTGCAAAGCGATTATCGCAGGCCGGCTCGTGAAGCCAAACGCTTTGATTCGGTGGCGCGCTCGCCTCGCTATGCCCATTTCAAAGAAACTTTGATGGGTCTGGTGGTGATTCGTGCCTTTGAAAAACGCGAATGGTTTCTGCAGGATTTTTTCAACAAACTTTCGCACAGTCAGCGCATGTTCTACGGACACTATATGCTGAACCGCTGGTTTTCGACACGCGTTCCCTTGGTGGCAGGTGCGATCTCGCTTTCCACCGTGATGGGAATTGCATACGCCGCTCACTCGCAGTGGATGACAGCGGGACTGGCGGGTTTGGTCACGATTTACGCTCTCACGTTTTGGGGGCAGCTCAATTGGGCGATTCGAATTTTCTCGGATATCGAATCTCGGATGACCTCGGTCGAACGACTGAAATTTTATTCGCAACTCAAGCCCGAGAAAATTCAAGGCGCGGCCCAGCCGCCGGAAAACTGGCCACCAGCTGGCGAAGTCGTGGTCGAAAATCTTCAGGCCCGCTATGCCGAGCATCTGCCTTTCGTGCTAAAAGGTGTGAGCTTTCAAATCCCCGCTGGCCAACGCGTCGGCATCGTCGGTCGCACTGGCAGCGGTAAGACCACTTTGTTCCAAGTGCTGTACCGATTCTTGGAAGCCAGTGGCGGAAGCATTCGGATTGACGGCGTTGATATTTCCACTTTGGATTTGGAAAGACTGCGCCGGTCGCTAGCGATCGTGCCACAGGATCCAAGTCTATTCTTGGGAACTTTGCGTTCGAATCTGGATCGCTACAACGAATATTCGGACGACGAAGTTTGGGAATCGTTGACACAAGCGGGACTTGCCTCATTTGTGCGCGGACTGAATTTGCAGTTGCAAACTCCGGTCGCTGAAAATGGAGCGAATTTCAGCCAGGGGCAAAGGCAGCTTTTGTGTTTGGCGCGTGCGCTTTTGATCCAAGCGAAAATCGTTTTGATGGACGAAGCCACAGCCAGCGTCGATGTCCAGACGGATGCTCAAGTTCAGAAAGTGATTCGCGAGCAATTGAAAGGCGTGACCATGCTGATCATCGCACACCGACTGGGGACTGTTGCTGATTGTGATCTCGTGATTGAAATGGCTGACGGCGCCGTGAAGCGGATTCACCGGCCTGCTGATGAGAGCCAAAAAGATCTGGAAAAACTTTTAGCGACGAAGCCGCTCGTGCCTTAACAGCTAAATGACAAGCCAAAACCCAGCCGCGAACTGAATCGGCTGGGTCTTGGCTTTTGTTTAATCTAATGCTCGGGGGACATTTTCACAAATAAATGAAGTTCGGCGACCAGTCAGGACTCCGCCTTTTTCATCGCCTTCATACATCCAGCCTCGGTGGAAATCGATGCGAATCATATCATCTTTGGTTTCCCAGTCTTCGGACCAAATTGGGTGACGGCAGGCAACCGCCGCGGCCTCATCACGAACACCGGCATTCGTCATGCGACTGATGCAGAGATAAAATTTTTCGCCGGTCCAATAGATGTCGGCATGGTGGTGACCGTGTTTTTGATCACACTTGATGACCAATCTTGAAACTTCGGCCGCTTGAGCGAAGGCTCCGAAAAAGATCATCAGCGCCAGTATGCTGGATTTCATTATTCCTCCTATGGTTGTTTGTTCACTCCGGACTCGGACGAGTCACAGTTGGAATGGACAGGTTCTGTTGCCTCACCAAAGCAAAAGGAATACGCGGCGAAAATTTCGTTCAGATAAAAAATAATGAGTGCGCAAGAAAACAGATTGGTTCAGTTGTAGAGATTTGGCCGTGCGTGTGGAAAAAAAGTCCGAAAAGAGTCAAGTTACAGGTTCACACGCTCTTTACAGTTCGACCTTCATATATATGAAGAGACGACCGTTCAGTTTCACTAATAGTTTATGAATTTACCAGAAGTCTTCCATGGACAGGCGGCCCTTTAGAAAAACCCGAAGGCCCAAAGTCAAAAACAAGATCGCAGCTCCGACGCCCACCATATTGCGGGCCACATTGCTGGAAAGACCAATCAGGATAAAAAGCAAAGCCGTCACAAACGGAGCCAGCTTTCGCACGCGAACCCAGTTCACCTGCGCAAGAACCGTTCTACTTTTCTGATAAACCGAGTTGGTCTCGGCTTTGGTTTTGATATTTCGTAGCAAAATGCGATGAAACATCTTCTGAGCCACATCATCTTGTGGCTGTGCTTCTTTTAGGCTTTCGTATTTTTTCAGCGCATAAGGAAGCGCATGCAGATCTTCACAGCGATCGACAAACGCCACGTGCTTTTTCAAATTGTCGTAGTCGCTCATCAAATCCTGCCAAGCTTTCACCAAACTTGGGATCGCACCCAAGGTCGCGTCTTCATCCGGCAGGCTGTCGACTTTTTCAAAGATCACGCCGCACTTGATGCACTCTTTGCTCAGCCGCGGATTCATGGCTTCGCATTTCGGGCATTTTCGCAATTCCGGAATTTCCGCTACATCGACTGAATCGGTCAGTTGAAAAGTGTCTTTTTGTGAAACCAAGTAGGTTTCAACTTTGTTCACATTTTCTGGCGGATATGCAAAACCGAATCGCGCCTTGCAAGCCGTGCAATCGAAATGCGGTGACGAGCTTTTGATCTCGCGAGAATCGATGCGGAAAAGTTTGTGGCAAGAAGGACATCGCACATTGAAGTGAGCCAGAATATTGGCTCCGGAAACCAACGGGCTGGGGCCGGAATCGCTATTCGCGAAAACGCTGGCACTGCTGCTTGAATCTGAGGTTTTCTCAGCGTTTGGTTTTTGTTCCATCCCTCTTCTTTCGGTGCTACCTTTCCTTTGATGATCAAACGGTTTTTTTCATATTTCAAGCTCTCATTTTTCAAAGAGCTCACCAAAAAGTATGGAGAGGCTTTTTTTTGGGGCGCGCTGTCCGGTATTTTAATCGGCACCTCATGGATTCCATTTCCACCTTGGGCCCTGTTTTTTAGCTTCGCTCCGTTCTGGTTTTTCATTCTGCAAAAGGGACGAACCTGGCGGGAAATTCTGGTCGCCGGATGGATGACTCAGTTCACACTGACCCTGATTGGATTTCACTGGGTCGCCTATGTGTCTCACGAATTTGGCTATATGCCGTGGGCTGTGTCGATCTTATTGCTTCTGATTTTTGCCGCTGGAATGCACATCTACATTGCCCTGGCAGGCTTTGCTGGCGTGGCTTTGGGCCGAAAACTCAACCTCAAACCGGGCGCGACTTTGCTGGTTCTGGCGACGCTGACGGCGCTGTTCGAGCAGTACTGGCCCAGCATTTTTTCCTGGAACATGGGCTATCCCCTGCTGTGGACCCACTCGTCACTGGTGCAGTGGGCAGATGTGATCGGCTTTTCGGGTCTTAGCTATGGCGTGCTTTTGCTCAACGCTTGGGTGCTTTGGCTTTTCCTGCATAAAAACCTGAAGCTGGCCGGGATCAGCACTGTGATCATCTCGCTTTTGCTGGGCGGTTTGCATGTGGTGGGACAGCAAAAGAAAGAATTTTGGCAAAAAACTGATTCCAGCCTGAAAGCCTTGGTGGTTCAGGCGAATATCGGAAACTCTGAGAAAATTTACGCCGAGCAGGGCCGTGGTTTTCAACAGTTTATCGTCGACGAATTCTTTAAACTGACCCGCGAGGGGCTTGAGAAATACCCGGATTCCCAGCTTGTTGTGTGGCCGGAAAGTGCCTATCCCGATATTTTGGATTCTTTCGCAGAGAGTCGTAATTACCCCGCGCAGTTTCGAACTTTTTCGCAGAGCATTCAAAAGCCCATCATGACTGGTGCCTACTCGAAAGATCCGCCGGATAAGCCTTTCCGGGATGATTACAACGGCGTTTTTTTGTTCGACGAAAAAACTTCGCTGATTGGCGAGCCCTATCACAAAACTCAGCTGCTGATTTTTGGCGAGTACATTCCTTTCGGGCGTCAATTTCCGATTTTAGCGAAACTCAATCCCGGTGGAATTGGTTGGGGCCGAGGACAGGGTCCGATGACTTGGACTTTGCTTGGAACCACTTTCGGTCCGCAGATTTGTTATGAAAGTTTGGACCCGCAGTTTTCTTCCAGCCTGGCAAAAAAAGGCGCGGATATTTTGGTCAATGTGACCAACGATTCTTGGTTCGGTCCGCGTTTTGAGCCCGAGCAACATGGAACCATGACTTGGGCGCGCGGCTTGGAAACTCGTCGCCCCTTGATTCGCTCGACGAACACGGGAATCTCGTCAGTGATATTGGCAGATGGCACAATCCTGGAGAAATCTCCCGTCTATCAAAAGTGGTTTGGACAATACGATGTCAAGTTTCAGAAAAATGCGCCCGTAACCTTCTACTCGCGCTTTGGGGCTTGGCTTCCGCTGGTGCTTTTCGTATTTCTGTTGGCGGTCTTAGCAATAGGAAGAAAACGTGACTGAACTAGCCGCATTGGATTGGGTTGAAATTTTAAAGAACATTCAGGGATTCGCGACCAGCGGATCGGCAAAACTGCAAGTGCAGTCGATGAAAGCTCTTGCCTCAGCAGCAGAAGCCCAGCAATCGGTGCAAGAGATTTTCGATGCGGTCGAGCTGATTCAAACCGGCACGCGTCCGTTTATGGAATCTCTGGATCTTTTCGAACCCTGGTATTTGCGAGTCAAAAAAAATGCGGTCTTAAAGACTTTGGAAATCAAAGACGTGCGAAGTTTTTGCCTAGAGACAATCGCTTTGCGAGAAGCGGCCAGCCAGGTTTCAAATACATGGTGCGGCCGATTGAACGCGGGCTTGATGGATGCCAGCGAGCCGATTTCAGCCATTGATCAGATTTTGACTCCACGAGGGGAAATTCGCTCGGATGCCAGCGAAACTTTGTATCGCCTGTTCCGCGAAAAAGAAAATCTCACCCGTCAGATCGAGACGACGCTGGATAAAACGGTGAACGCGCATCAGATGCAAAATCTTTTGCAGGATAAATACGTCACCACCCGCGAAGGCCGCTGGGTGCTGCCGATTAAATCCGGAATGCAGCATTTTACTCCGGGCGTGATTCACGGATCATCGCAGACCAAGCAAACAGTCTATATGGAGCCCGAGATTATCATCCCGATCAACAATCGACTGCGCCAATGCGAAGTCGAGATCGAAGATGAAATCGAAAAACTTCTGACCGAACTTTCTCGTTATCTGTCGGGTTTGTCAGCCGAGTTCGCGCAAACGCGAGATTTGTTGGAATCCGCGGACGCTTGTTTGGCCAAAGCGCAGTGGTCTTTGAAGATTGAAGCCAAGTCCTTTACCTTTTCGGACGATGCGATTTCATTAAATGACGTCCGCCATCCGCTTTTGGTTTTGGGAAACCGCGAGGTCGTCGCCAATTCGGTGCGGTTGACTCCGGAAAAATCCATTCTGCTTCTCAGCGGTCCGAACGCTGGCGGTAAAACCGTTTTGCTGAAATCTCTGGGCCTTGCTTCACAGATGGCTCGATGTGGACTGCCAATTTGTGCTGGCGAAAATTCCGAGCTGCCGTTTTTCGAAAAAATTCAGATTGGCATCGGTGATTCGCAAAGTGTGGATCAGGAGCTTTCGACTTTTGCCGCTCACTTGAAAGTTTTGGATCAGGCGACGCGCCTGAAAGGCCCGCAGAATCTGATTTTAATCGATGAGATCTGCGGATCGACTGATCCGGAAGAGGGCAGTGCCTTGGCGCGGGCTTTTATCGAGACCTTCTCGAAGAATCAGATTTTTGGTGTGATTACGTCGCACTTGGGACCATTGAAAGCTGGATGGAAGGCAGAAGACCGGGTTTTGAATGGCTCGCTTGAGTATGATTCCAAAACAGGCCGGCCGACTTATCAATTCTTGCAAGGCGTTCCTGGAGATTCTCTGGCGATTCAAACGGCGAAACGTGTCGGCGTGCCGAAAGAAATTGTCGAGCGCTCGCTGCTGTTGCTGTCACCGGAAACCAGATCCCGCCTTTCGGGGCTTGAAGAGATCGAGCAGCTGAAATCTGATATGAATGTTTTGCGCGAACATCTGAAGAAAGAGCAGCAGAAAGCCCGCTTTGAAAAAGATAAATACGAGAATCTCTCGGCCAAACTGCAAAAAGAAAAAGATGATTTGCTAGCGAAGGCTGTTCGTCAGGCCGAAAAGAAAATTGAGGATATGATCCAACTGGCGAAAGCCGATCAGACCTTCAAGCGCCACACGGCTTTGCAAGAGATCCGCCGGGATCTTCCTGAAATCGTGAAATCAAAACCAGGACCTGGATCTGCTTCGGGAGCCGAAAGTGCCGAAGACTTTGCAAAAAAATATCCGCCAGGCACCAAGGTTTATGTTCCGTCTTTGCAGCAAGATGGATTGGTGCAAAGTACGCCCAATTCAAAAGGCGAAGTGATGATTCTCTCGAACTCGCTGCGCCTGACCCTGCCTTGGCAGGAATTGAAACCACCGGATCGCGCTGTCAACCCGACAGCTAATCTGGTTCGCCGATCCAGCGGTGGCAATGTCACCGTTGCTTTGGTTGACGCGGAAAAAACAATCGATCTTCGCGGGCAAACCGTTGAAGAGGCGATTTCAAATTTGGAAATGGAATTGGACAATTCGGCTTCGCACAAAGAGGACCGGATCAAGATTATTCACGGCCATGGCACCGAG
>CBIHPB010000041.1:0-16066 GCA_966211485.1 uncultured Bdellovibrio sp. | reverse complement strand
AGTCGGAACACCGCTACCACCCGAAATCAAAAGCTGTCCGCTTGTACCAGCTGCCGAAACAAGCACAGCACTTGTTCCGTTACCTGCGAGAATTCCACCCGCCGTCATCGTCGTATTACCGGTACCGCCATTTGCAACTGGCAGTGTGGTCAGCCAAGAAGGTGCACCTGCGCCATTCGACTTCAGGATTTGACCAGAAGTTCCTGCCGCCAATGAACCCAAAGCGCTTGAGGATGCCGAGTAAATGATTTCACCAGCACCAGCCGGAGCAACAGCGGCACCTGTTCCTCCGCGGCTGAGTGCCAATGTTCCCGTCCAACCCAAAGTGTGGGTGTTAGATGCAGATGACATCGTGACGTTGGTATCGTTGGCGAAAGTTTGAGTCCCGCCAGTTTGGCCGCCCAAAGAAGAGATCGTATTCGCGGTCGCAATTGTGATACTGCCAGCCGCGTTCGTGATGGTGACATTGTTTCCAGATGTCAAAGTGGCTTTCGTGAAACCAGAACCATTGCCAATGAAAAGTTGTCCGTTGGTTGCTGTCGTATCCAACTTGGCCGCCGTCACAGCGCCGTTCGCAATGGACAACGCACCGGCATTGTTGATGGTGGCATCGCCACTCAAAGTAACCGGCTGAGCCAAATTCGAACCATCTCCGACCCAGATCTTAGCACTTGCCAAGCTGGTTGCATTGGTCACCGCAGGGACGATGCTTGTGCAAGAAATCGTATCGGTGACAGAGCTATAAGTCAGAGCCTGTCCCGCCGTGCAGCTACTGCCAGACAGGAATCCACCAGCGACACTGGATTGAATATCGGCAATTGTGAGCGATCGGAAACTTGGTGTTCCCGCAGATCCTGCCGGAGCGGCGAAAACTTTTTTCGCCGCTTGCGAAGCCCACGCACCAGTCAATGTACCTGTTGTCGTTACTGGCGAATTGGTGACTGTGATTTCCGCAGGCAATGCCAAACCGACGCTTGTCACAGCAGCTCCCACCGGAGTGTAACCCAAAGCTGTGGTCACATCGCTGCTTGAGATACTGCCGCCTGAAGTGACTCGGCCGTAGTCATCCACTGTGACTTTCGAATAGCTTCCCGAGACAACTCCAGATGTTGCAAGATCAAGAACGTTTCCAGTCGTGACCAAACGGGCAGCAGGGGCCGCCTTGGCGTAAGCTTGAACGTTTGGATCTGTTTCGGCTGTTAGACCAGAATCTGCTGCCGGCGCCCAAGCGGAGCCATTCCACTTCAAAACTTGGCCGCTGGTCGCACTGGATTGTGAAATCTGAGATGCTGTGATCAAGATAGATGTCGAGCCCGCAGCCGTCAGACGACCTTGAGCATCGACTGTGAATGTCCCAACACTGCTAGCTGAGCCATAACTTCCCGGAGTCACCGCTGTGTTCAGCAATGAAACCACTGGATCAGCCGCTGTACCGCCGATCGAGATTGGTGCTGCCGCCGTCACGCTGTTCACAGTTCCAGAAGATGGAGTGTAGACAACCCACTTGGAAGCGGCTGAATTCCACTTCACGGATTGATTGTTTGCAAGACCCGTCAGATCCAAAGTATTTCCGCCAAGTCCACCGTCGACGTAGGCTTTGTTGGCTGCATCCGTTCCTGAAACCGGAGCTGCCACCGCGATCATACGATTTGATCCCATGGATTGATCACCCGTGAAGGCGACTGTTCCATCTTTGCGGATATAGTTTCCACCTGCCGAAGAGACTGCCGAATCCACATACTGCTTGGTTGAAGCACCCAAATTCGCAGAAGGATCGGCCGACAGAACCAGCAGTCCCGTCATTGTATCGCCTGCTTTATTCACAGGAGTGAAAGTCAAAGCTGTGGAGATATCACCGGCTGTGAGGTTGGCTCCAGTTGTGACTCGGCCGTAAGTATCGACTGTTACCTTGGTGTAAGTGCCAGCAGTCACACCCGAAGTGGCCAAATCCAAAATGTTACTAGTAGTTGTGAATCGGGCCGCCGGAGCATTTTTCGCATAGGCCGCTACGGTTGGATCTGATTCCGAACCCACACCACTGGTGTCGGTACCGCAACTCCAACGAGAGTTTGTGTTATCCCATTTCAGAACCTGTTGATCGGCGCAGGCCACATCGTTTGGTTTGTAAGTCAGATACTTTCCAGCCGCACTGCTGATCTGGTCAGCCATAATCAAAATCGGCGTCGAAGCCGCAGCTGTTAAACGGCCTTGAGCATCGACTGTAAATGTCCCAACACTTCCTGCTGCTCCATAGCTACCAGCTGTAACAGCAGTATTGGTCAGTCCAACCGTGATGGCTCCTGCAGTTCCACCGCCACTGATGCCAGTCGCGACAGAAACGGAAGTGATATCACCGCCCGCATCGCTGTCAGTTCCGCAAATCCACCGCGAATTCGTGTTATCCCATTTCAAAATTCCTTGATCGGCACAGGCGACATTGTTTGGAGCATATCCAAAATATTTTCCAGCTCCATTTACAACCTGATCTGCCGTGATCGCAATTGCTGTGCTCGCAGCAGCAGTCAAGCGACCTTTGGTATCAACAGTAAATGTTCCAACTTGGCTGGCGGATCCGTACGCACCCGAAGTGACACCAGACGTGACCAGAGTCGGATTTGGATATGATCCCGTCAAATCTCCACCGGCCGAGCCAGATGGAGCACGTGAATCACTTAATCGCGCATCATTGGCTTGAACTACAGTGCCGGCTGTCGTTCCACCGCCAGCAGCCAATTGCACAACACCTTTTCCTGAAGTCGAAGCATCGGCGACGAAAAGAATTGGATCGTTCGCTGTCCCATTGTTCACTACGGCACCTGATACAGACACTGAGGTCACAACACCGGCCGCACCCGCATCATTCGCGCAAGCCCATCGTGAGTTGGTGTTATCCCATTTCAAAACTTGTTGATCCGAGCAGGCCACGTTATTTGGTTTGTAAGCCAGGTATTTACCGGAAGCATTGCTGATCTGATCAGCCGTAATTGATATCGCTGTTGCAGTAGCAGCTGTCAGGCGACCTTGAGCATCCACCGTAAATGTTCCGACACTGCCAGCTGATCCATAACTTCCAGGTGTCACCGCTGTATTCAACAAAGAGATCACCGGATCAGCGGCCGTACCGCCAACAGAAATCGGAGCAGCCGCTGTCACGCTGGTCACGGCACCGGCATTCGGTGTGTACACAATCCATTTCGAAGCGGCCGAGTTCCATTTCACAGACTGATTGTTCGCAAGACCCGTCAAATCCAAATTGCTTCCGCCAAGATTGCCGTCAACATACGCTTTATTGGCAGCATCTGTTCCTGAAACCGGAGCAGCCACCGCGATCATACGATTCGATCCCATGGACTGATCGCCAGTAAAAGCAACAGTGCCATCCTTACGGACATAATTCCCGCCAGCAGAAGAAACCGCTGAATCGACATACTGCTTAGTCGCTGCGCCCAAGTTTGCGGAAGGGTCCGCTGACAGAACCAGAAGGCCCGTCATCGTATCACCAGCTTTGTTCAGTGGATTAAAGCCAAGAGCTGTCGAAATATCGGATGCAGTCAAAGAGCTGCTCGCCGTGACTCGTCCATATGTGTCGACCGTGACCTTCGAGTAAGTTCCAGCGCTGACGCCTGAAGCAGTCAAATCCAGAACGTTACCAGTTGTCGAAAGACGGGCAGCCGGAGCCGCCTTTGCCCAAGCTGTTACAGTTGGATCGGACTCGGAAGCGATTCCTCCCGTATCAGCCGCACAAATCCATCGCGAATTTGTCGCGTCCCACTTCAAAATTTCTTGATCAGCGCAGGCGACGTTGTTTGGACGATAAGAAAAATATTTTCCAGCTGCGCTGCTGATCTGATCGGCCATAATCAAAATCGGAGTCGAAGCCGCAGCTGTTAAACGGCCTTGAGCATCGACTGTAAATGTTCCCACGCTTCCCGGGGCTCCATAACTGCCTGGCGTGACAGTTGTATTGGCAAGTGAGATCGCGACCGAGCCGGAAGCACCGCCACCACTGATACCGGTTCCGACAGTGACAGCGGTGATATCACCACCGGCATCACTGTCAGTGCCGCAAATCCAACGTGAATTTGTATTATCCCATTTCAAAATTCCTTGATCAGCGCAGGCGACATTGTTTGGAGCGTAACCAAAATATTTTCCCGCACTATTGATGACCTGATCAGCCGTGATTGCAATTGAAGTATTGCCGGCCGCAGTCAGGCGACCTTTTGTATCAACCGTGAAGGTACCAACTTGGCTGGCGGATCCGTACGCGCCCGAGGTGACACCGGATGTAGCAAGAGTTGGATTTGGATATGAACCCGTCAAATCTCCACCGGCCGAGCCAGATGGAGCACGTGAATCACTTAATCGCGCATCATTGGCTTGAACTACAGTGCCAGCTGTCGTCCCGCCGCCGGCTGCCAGTTGTACAACACCTTTTGCAGAAGTCGTGGCATCAGCCACAGACAAAATTGGATCCACTGCAGTTCCAGAATTCACAACCGAACCCGAGACCGTCACAGAAGTGACGACACCAGCGGCACCGGCATCGTTGGCACAAGTCCATCGCGAATTGGTGTTATCCCATTTCAAAACTTGCTGGTCGGCACAGGCCACATTATTGGGTCGATAAGACAGATATTTTCCAGCCGCGCTGCTGATTTGATCCGCCATAATCAAAATTGGCGTCGAGCCAGCTGCTGTTAAACGTCCCTGTGCATCGACCGTAAATGTTCCAACACTACCAGCTGCGCCATAGCTTCCCGGAGTCACCGCTGTGTTCAACAATGAAATCACAGGATCTGCGGCAGTTCCACCAATCGAAATTGGAGCAGCCGCCGTCACGCTGGTCACAGTGCCGGCGTTCGGAGTCGCAACCACCCATTTGGAAGCAGCCGAGCTCCACTTCAACGTCTGATTGTTTGCAAGGCCTGTGAGATCCAAAGTACTTCCGCCCAGGCCGCTATCGACATAAGTCTTCGTTGCAGCGTCTGAACCGGAAACAGGAGCCGCCACCGCCATCAAGCGGTGCGATCCCATGGATTGATCACCCGTGAAAGCGACAGTACCATCTTTGCGGATATAGTTTCCACCCGCTGACGAAACCGCCGAGTCCACATATTGTTTTGTTGAAGCGCCCAAGTTGGTCGAAGGATCGGCCGACAGAACCAGCAATCCCGACATCGTATCGCCAGCTTTATTCAATGGATTAAATCCAAGAGCCGTCGAGATATCAGTCGCCGTCAAAGAACCGCTGGCAGTGACTCGTCCATAGGTATCGACAGTCACCTTCGAGTAAGTTCCAGCGCTGACGCCCGAAGCAGTCAAATCCAGAACGTTGCCGGTCGTCACGAATCGAGCAGAAGGAGCTGACTTTGCCCAAGCTGTCACAGTTGGATCGGCTTCGGCCGCGACTCCGCCGGCATCAGCCGCGCAAATCCATCGCGAATTTGTCGCGTCCCACTTCAAAATTTCTTGATCAGCGCAGGCGACATTGTTTGGTCGGTACGACAAATACTTACCAGCCGCACTGCTGATCTGGTCAGCCATAATCAAAATCGGCGTCGAAGCCGCAGCTGTTAAACGGCCTTGAGCATCGACTGTAAATGTCCCAACACTTCCAGCTGCTCCATAAGTTCCGGCAGCTACTGCCGTATCCGCTAACAAAATAGTCGGTGTTGTCGCAGCTCCAGAAATCGAAAGACCGGTTCCAGCTGTCACGCTGGTCACAACCGAGTTTCCAGTTGCGATCGTGGTCGCCGCCGAACCATTCCAGTAGCGAACCGATTGAGTCGTCGTATTCATCCACAAAGTTCCGGCACCGGCTGCTCCCAATGCGGTCAACGAAGTGATCAGGGCTGGCTCTTGAGCCGATGTGTACTGTCCAATGCCGACAGTTCCTGCCGCTTTCATTGAAGCATTTAAAATCAGGTTTCCACTGGCATCGACTGCGAAAGCCTGAGTCGCGCCTGAATAAAACTTAATTCCATTGGTGCCTTCAGAGGCTTCGATACGTCCACGCAGGCTGGAGCCACCATAGAAATCCAAGCGTGGATTTCCACTTTGACCAACATTGGCTTCCAACTTGATCGTTGGCGAATCTTTTTTTACATGAATATCGGCTGCTGGCGTGCTGATGCCGATTCCCAAGTATCCGGCCGCACTTGTTGTATAGATGTTTCCACTGGTGCCGACATTCCCAGTGAAGCTGTTGGTTCCATCTTTACGAATATAAAGACTGTCGTGATGGTGCAAGCTGCTGGCATCACCCGCGTTTAGCAAACTATCCAAACGGGATTGTGTGACGTTTGCCGTTTTCAAGATGAAATCCGAAGATGTTTTTCCTTCTAGCTGCTGGGCATTTAAAGCATAAGCCGAAGCACCAATCGTTTGCATGGCCAATGCCGTTCCATCGACCACCATTTCCAATCGCCGCCAGTCATTGGCTGCTTGGCTGACGGTATTGCCGCAAGAATCCACCAGCGGAGTCGTCAAATCATTGCTGAAGACCTGCGTGAAACCGGTGTTCGGACCTGTCTTTGTGCCCGATCCCAACATCACCGAGAAAATTCCGTAAGCATTGGGTGTAATGGTCGAATAAACTTCTTCATAGAGATAGCAACTGCCACTGGAAGGATAAATTCGGAATTTGATTTCAACTGGATAGTTGATCGGATTTCCCGCAGCATCCGTCACGCGTCCTTGGAAAGGCAAAAGCGCCGGAACACCATTCGCGGCCAGCGCGGAAGCGCCAATCATCATCGAGAAAAGAATGGCTATGAAATCACGGCGTTTCATAGACCAACCTCGGTGAATAGTGATCGACCTTCAATGTTCCACTAGCTGCGGAATTCCCTTCAAAGGTATGTCCCACGACATTTTGAGTTCCAGCACGAATGCGATCGCTTGAATCCGCCTTCGAACTGGATACCGCTGCAACTGTATCCGAGGTTGGAGGAAGTAGAAATCGAACTGTTGCGGTACTAGCATCTGTATAAGTAAATTTACCACGAGAACGGGCCCAAACTTTCACAAAGCCTTGAACTTTCAAGGCAATTGAAAAGCTTCCGTCTTTGCATTCAACCTGTGTCCAGCCTTCGTCTTCATCCAGTCGGTACTCGGTGAGGTAAGCCTGAGTATCGCAAGATCCAGTGAGAGCAAAGTCGATTGATGGAGTTGAAATTAAACTTGAATGAGATTCATTAAAAGTCGGCGGTGCAATTTTGATGAGGTCTTCGACTGCAGGGTTTGGAGAGTCGACACAACTTGTAAGTAGCAAAAACGAAGGCAGCATCAATATGCCAATGGCAAGAGTGCTAGTCGGCATACTCTGAATACATTTCGTCGTAAGATTTCGGAATCTTATGCATTTTTGCATGTTCTAAATTTTCGGTAAGAATCGGTTTAGACTTTATTAAAGTATGTCGATTCGTGACTCAGATTGAGACAAAATATGGAGTCATTTGCGAAGATTACGAAGGATTCAAATTTTTATTTAGATTTGATACAAAACGAGACTAGCCTAGATCGGTTTATTCGGTAAAGTTTCGTGAAAGAGCGCCATTGATGACAGACCAGTATTCTTTTTTTGTTTTGCCACTGGCGTCGTTTTCAGCGTGCCTCACTTCCCAACGACCCACATGAAAGAGATCCGTACCCTCACTCATCATGATGGCTTCGATCGCGCGGCCTTGATTGTCCCAAGTCAGAGGACGATTTTCCTCTAAAATTTCCGGAGCCGACAACGCTTTCACAAAATAGACTTGGCCTTTTCCATACCCGCGTCCAAGACCCGAGTGATCATAGCAGTAAGCAGTTTCTTCGTCAGACGCGATACCATGGATTCGTTCGACGCTTGAGAAATGAGCGTAAATCGCCTTCGCCAAAAATCCGACCAGTCGGCCGTGTCGACCACGTTGTGAAAAGTGCGTATCTGTCACCACTTGATCCAATTCAAAACCGTTCAGCACATGATTGTCCATATCCATGTAGGCGGCGGTTGGATCCATCAAAGCATCTTCCGATGTGATCATGCCGCCATCGACTGTAGGTGAATTCAGCCGGGCACGAAAATCGATTCCGGCCAGCAAGGCCATTCCGGCACTGGTACCACCAATAGGGATGTGTCGCTGTTTGACCGCTTTGGAAACTTCCTTCTCCAGAACCGAATGGCGAAACCAAGAAATATAAAGCGATTGATTGCCGCCAGCAAAAAACACCATCTCGGCATTTCGAATAACCTCGGTCAAAGCCAAGTCATCTGCATCTTGGGATCTCTCTAGCAAGACGGTCGTGACGGAATTTACTTTCGGGAACTTGTTGTTTTCGTTGTCTTTATAAATCCAGTCCTCGTAGCCGCCGCGTCTGCCATCGGCACGAATGATGACAATGTCGCCACCGCCGCTGGCTCGAAGCATGGCGCGCCAGCCACCGGCCCATCCGCTGTCATCGCCACCACCACCAAGGCAAGTCACCTGATCAGAGGGGCGAACGGCATCCTTCGGATTTCCGGTGCGATAAATCTCAAGTGCGTGACTGGATGGAGAGCCAGCCACAAGACAGAACAGTCCGAATACGAGAGCGCTGAATCGCATGTCTAAAAACCTCCGAAGAAGGAACAGACAGTTTTACCTTGAGCAGGCAAGGCGTGCTATCGGCGAGCGATTTTAGATGGAAAATGATGGCTCCAAAAACAAACAACCGGGAAGGTCATTCCCGGTTGTCGAGTTTTTTGACAGTGATTTTTTGAAAATATCAGAGGCGACTAGGCCATCTTCTCTTTCAATTTATCTTTTGAAACTTCTTTGACCTTTGCTGACTTCAGCAAGAAATCGATCACTTTTTCTTCAGTGATCGCGTAAGTCACGCGGTTCATCTGCTCTGGACGCGAGTAGAATTCCTGGATGCGAGTTTTTTCGATACCAGTTTGCTTTGCGTACTCGTCAAATTTTTTGTCGAGGTCCGCTTCGGTCCACTTCAGGTCGTGTTTTCCGGCGATCGCGTCGATCAAGAAACCAGACTGGATCATTTCAGAAGCCGAACCTTCAAAGTCTTTGTCCCATTTCTCAGCGTAAGTTCCGAAATCAGCTTCGCCCATGCCTTGCTCGATCATGCGTTTCTTCATGTCTTCTTTCAGAGCGTTCTTCTGCTCTTGCAACATGGAAGGTGGAACTTCAACTGGGTTCGCCGCAACCAAAGCGCGCAGCATGCGGTTTTTGAAATCGCTTTCGATGCGCTTTTGTTCGCTTTCAGCGAAATCCTTGCGGATGGTCTCTTTCAGGCTTTCCAAAGTTTGCGGGGTACCGTCAGCCGTCTTACCCATCATCTGAGAGATAAATTCGTCTGTCAGGTCCGCCAATTTTTTCTTCTTCAGGCCGTTCAGCTTCACTTTGAATTCAACTGGTTTTCCAGCGATGTCGGCTGCGTGGTACTGATCTGGGAATTTCAGGCTCAGCGTTTTAGTTTCGCCGATCTTCATGCCCATCACGCCTTCTTCAAAGCCCGCGATGAACTGGTTCGCGCCCAATTCCAGATTGTGGTTGGTGCCAGCGCCGTTTTCCAAAGGTTTGCCATCAACGAATCCTTCGAAATCAACAACGGCGATGTCGCCTTTTTGAGCTGGACGGTCTTCCAAAACATCAACGACTTCAGCGCGAGCGCTGCGGATGTTTTCCAAAACTTCGTCGACTTTCTTTTCGTCGGCTTCGTATTTTTCTTTGTCGACTTCGAGGCCTTCGTATTTTTTCAACGCGACTTCTGGCTTCACTTCAAAGTGAGCCGAGAAAGTGAAGTCTTTGCCTTCCAATGGATGATCGAATTCAAATTCTGGGTAGCTGATCGGCTCGAGCTTGTGCTCTTTCAAAGCTTCGAAATAGTGCTTTTGGATCAGATCTTGGGTGACGTCTTGTTTGACACGGTCACCGTAAACGCTCTTGATTGTGGCGATTGGAGCTTTGCCTTGGCGGAAACCTTTGATGTTGGCTTGCTTCTGGATGCCTTTCAGCATGTTATCGAAAGCTGTGCTAACGGTTTGAGCGGGAACTTCGATGTTCAAACGGCGTTGCAAAGAGCTGACTTTTTCAACAGTGGATTTCATGAACTCTCCTGTGATTCTCACGGAAATATGGGGATTTAAAGCCGTCGGATCCTATGAGAAGACCCCCAGTTCTGGCAAGCAAATAATGCGAGGCGAAATGCCTCTCCCAGAGGGGGCTGAGACACTAAAACCGCTATGAAGCAGGTCTCTCAGCAGAAAATCATCTTTGTGACGGGAAAGGGCGGGGTCGGCAAGTCGGCCGTAGCGGCTGCTATTGCCCTTCGTCATTCGCGAGCAGGACGTAAAACGCTGCTGGTAGAGCTGGGTTATCAAAGCTTCTACGAGGATTACTTCCATCTCCAACACCTTGGCTACCAGGCCGAAAGCCTCAAACCCAATCTGGATGTGGCTTTGTGGTCAGGTCCCGAATGCCTCAAAGAATACGCTCGGCATCTCCTGAAAGTGGAAAGCCTGTACCGTCTGTTCTTTGAAAACTCGGTGACCAAGGCGCTAATTCAAGTGGCACCCGCGTTACCTGAGATCTCGATTCTTGGAAAAGTGACAAGCCATCCTCGCCAGGTCGGTCCCCCGCTGAACTATGACTGCATTGTGGTGGATGCGTTTGCGACCGGGCATTTCTTGGCATTATTGAAGGCACCTCACGGAATGGCCGAAGCCATTCGCTTTGGTCCGATGGGCGATCAATCTCGCAGTATCGAAAAAATTCTGAAAGATCCCAGGATGTGCGAATACTTTGTGGTCTCTTTTCCGGAAGAGCTTCCTGTCGTCGAAGGCATCGAACTTTGGCAGGGCATTCATGACATCGTGAAGATCAAGCCCACGCATATCTACAACCGGGTGCTGAATCCATCGGATGCAAGCCTTCGAGAGAAAAATCCAGATCTCGAGTCATTTCAGAAATATCTTTCGAAAGTCTCAACTGCCGAAACCAATCTCTACAATCAGCTGAAAATGCAGGGCGAAGTGCAAACTGTTCCGCAGGTGTTCTCGGCCGATTCGTGGGAAGTGGTTTCGGGAATTGCCGAGGCTTTGTCATGAAAAATGTCTTAGCCCAAGCACAAGTCATCGTCTGTGTCGGCAGCGGGGGAGTTGGAAAAACAACGGTGGCTTCGGCGATTGCCTTGCGAGCCGCGCAAATGGGCCGACGGGTTTTGGTGCTGACGGTGGATCCGGCAAAACGGCTGAAATCCACCATGGGTCTTGATAATCAAGACGAAGCCCAGATCCAACATCCCAGCATCAAAGGATCATTGTCGGCTTCCGTCATCGATCCAAAGAAAATTTTCGATCAATTTGTGACTCGCGTTTCGGGAAATTCCGAGCGAACGCATCGAATTCTGAACAACAAACTCTATGTTCAGATGTCGACGACTCTCAGCGGCTCGCAGGAATTCACCGCGCTTGAAAAGCTCTATGCCAGTCACGAATCTGGCAAATACGATCTCATCGTGCTGGACACACCTCCAACCAAACATGCGATTGATTTCTTGCAGGCGCCGCAAAAACTTTCGATTTTATTCAGCGAGAAAATCACCAAATGGTTCCGCGATCCGGATGAAAAAGAAAAAGGTTTTTTCCGCTCGCTGATTCAGACAGGGACACAGCAGGTTTTGCGTGCGTTGGAATCTCTCACAGGCTCTGAATTTATGCGCGAGCTTGCGGACTTTTTCCTTAGCATTCAGCAGTGGCAGGGAAAGCTTGAAAAACGTATCGGCGAAGTTCACAAACTTTTGGTCAATCCGAAAACTCATTTTCTGTTGGTCACCAGTTTTGACGAGGCGAAACTTCAAGAAGCCGAATTTTTCTCGAAGGAAATTCGCAAAAGCGGATATCAACTGTCAGGTGTCTTGATCAACCGCGCCTATCCTAAAGGCCTGGATTTATCTGTGCAAACTCTCGGTAAATCCGAACTTGAAAACCTCTACGCGAAATTCCAGGGTTACATTCGTGATCGCGAGCGTGTCTTTCAATCTTTTTCGATTCGTATGAGCGGGCAGGGCCAGGTCTTGAAACTTCCCGAGCTGATGAATCCAATTTCAGATCTTGAGGGCGTCCTTGAAATGGCACAGAATATGGAAGAGGCCGAGGGCTCTTCCAAATGAAACGAATCACACTTTGTTTTGCCTTGATCGCACTGACCGCTTGTACGTCCATCAGCACTGAAACCGAAGTGCACGGAGTTCCAGTCGATCCGCAGATCCGCGCCGAGCAAGAGGCGGAAATTTCCAAAGCCGATCACGCGTTGGATGCTCAAAATTACGAGCAAGCCGACAATCTTTACGTTGATTTTCAAAAGAAATTTCCGAATTCGATTTTCTATCAGCGAGCCCAATTAGGCCGCGCCAAAACTTTGGAATATCAAGGTCGTTGGGCCGAGGCCGCAGAACTGTATCGCAGAACAGTTGAGGCGACCCGCACTCATCAACCGGAAATCGCAGCGCAGGGTCTTTATCAATTGTCTTTCTGTTACGAAAACTTAGGCGATGAGTCGCGCGTTCTGGCTTCATTGAAAGATGCCATGCAACTGAAACAATATCTAAAGCCCGAGCAAGCCTTGGCCGAAATTCCGGCGCGTTTGGCAGCCAGCTACAATCGAATGGGACTTCGCCCTGAAGCCGAGCAATATTTCCGCGAGGCCGAGCGCGGCATTCAACAGGTTCGAGCCCAGCAACCGCCTGAAAATTCAGCGCAATGGCTGTCAGCAACCTATTACCGCATGGGTTCTTTTTCGACCAATCAAGTGTCCGAGGAAAATCTCCAGAGCAGCCTTGACACCCTGAAGATCGTGCAGATCTTCAGCCTTCGCAGCAGCGAAGAGGGCGGACAACCGTGGTCCAAATTGGCCAGCCAGGGTTTGATCGCCAACTACCGCGACCTGTGGAACACGATTCAGCAAATCCCCCTGAACAAAGCCATGGAACAAGGGGCAGCGAAGCGGGAACAAACGGAGCGGCAATTGAATTATTCGGGACAGCTTTTGACTTTGATGAACGAGCTCAAGCAATATCGCGCTCCGGAAGGTCGCAATCATCCCGAAGCAACCGATCTGTTTTCTTTTTTGAGTAAATTGGAAACGCAAGCGCAGGGACTTTTGACCGCCAAAGGCGTTCGCAACCCTCTCACTCCGGAAGCGGAAAGCCTAGGTGGATTGAAGCGATGACATTTCGAAGCGAATTTCATGAAAGCCTTTGTAGCAAATCAAGCAAGCTGACCGATTGGTACTGCCAAAAGATCAAAACGTTGGATTACCCGATTTATTCCAGCTACGACATTCGCGATTCCGGTTTTAAAATTTCCAATGTCGACGCCAATATTTTTCCCGCCGGCTTTAACAACATCTGCCCGACGGACAAGGAAAGCTCGATCAGCTTGATGGGCCAGTACCTCGATAAACATTATGGTAATGCCGTCAAAAAAATTTTGCTGGTCACTGAAGAGCACACCAACAACGCTTTTTACTGGGAAAATGTACTGACCATCCAAAAACTTTTACACCAAGCCGGTCGCGAAGTTCTGATCGGAATTCCCAAACACCTGGCCGCACCTGTGAAAGTGCAAAGCGCTTCAGGCCAAGAGATCACGGTCGTGTCGGCCTATGAAAATTCGGCCGAAGTGAAAGAATTCAAACCGCATCTGATTATTTCCAACAACGATTTCTCGGACTCGTTGGACGAGTGGGCGGCCCAAAGAACTTTGCCGATGAACCCACCGCGCGAGCTGGGTTGGTATCAGCGTAAAAAATCTCAGTATTTTAAGAACTATAATCAGCTGGTCACCGAATTTTCTGAAATCGTGGGCATTGATCCATTCACTTTGAATGTGGCGACAGATTACTTTCCAAATTTCGATCTCAACGACGAAGATTCGCGCAAAGAATTGTCGGATCGGGTCGATCAAATGATCTCAAATCTCAAAGCCGAATATTCCAAGCGCGGAATCACACAAGAACCTTTCGTTTTTGTGAAAAACAATGCTGGAACCTACGGTTTGGCCGTCGTTCGAGTCGGCAGTGGTGCTGAAATCGAAGAGTGGAACAGCAAATCCCGCAAGAAAATGAAGGCAGCCAAAGGCGGCCGCGATGTCGAAGAAGTTATCATTCAAGAGGGAATTCCTTCGCGCGTTCAAAGCGAAGGCGCCTCGGCAGAACCCGTCATCTATATGATTGGAAACGAATTGGCCGGTGGCTTCCTCAGAACTCATTCTGAAAAAGGAAACACTGATAGCCTTAACAGTCCCGGCGCTGTTTTCAAGAAACTTTGCGTCTCGGACCTCAATGTCAGTCTAGAAGGCTCGCCATTAGAAAATGTTTATGGCTGGACCGCACGTCTAGGCCTTCTCGCAATCGCCATGGAAGCACAGCAATTAGGAGCCAAGTTCAAAGTCTAGCCTGACGAAGAACTAGATCAGACAATCTTCACGAAGGGTCGAGGCCTTTTCTGGTGTATGATCAAAGCTGGATCGGGGGTTTCAGGATGAAAACTTTCATCATGTTTTTAGGTATTGCCCTATTTTTTTTGGGCGGATTTGTCGTCACCTGGCAATCAAAACAATTTCCTGATGCCGATACAGTGACTATTGTCTCCAACACTTCACGTGATCCAGCGGCAATCAAAAAGGTTTACGATTTCTCACACTTGGAAGGCTCGGCGTTGAACTATGCGGCCAAGCAACGTCTTTTGGACGGCGTGAAAATGGTCCAGGATAAAAAAGACGTCGGTGTCGAGCTTGGCCACTTTGTCATCCGCGGCGAAGGCGGCGCAAAAGTGTTCGCTTGTCAGCGTTACTCGAAAATCGTTTTGGCTTTCGAAGGTGACGGCGTTGCCGTCGGCGGCGAACTTCCACGTATGGAAGTCGAAGGTGCCTGCGAAATTTCAACCGATATCAACAGCATCGCGGCCGTGTGGATCCCTGTTTCAAAAATTCTGGGCGAGCCTGTTGCCGACGGAGAATTTGATATCCGCGAAGGACATCCAGCCAAACTCAAATTCGCCAATGTATCCGATCAATGGCCTAAAACCTGGATGCTTCGAAGTGTAAAGCTGGTCGATCCTTCTGGCCAAAACGGCGAAGTCGCGATTCCGCCGGCCGAACTGAACAGCATCATGAAAAAGTCTTTCGTTCTGAATTTCTAGTCACTTCTGGCATGGCGACTGCAATTCAATTCTTTATTCTGGAATTGAACTGAGGGAGCTTTGATATGAAGTTATGGCACGTCTGCCTGGCGATTTTTTTGACAACTGTCGGACTGAGTTTGTCTCTGATGCCTTCGATGGCGCATGCCTCCCCAAATTCGGTGACGGTGAGACTTCAATTCGAGCCCATTGACCCAAATGATCCGAAAAATTGGTACGCCAAGGACATGAGTAATTATGTTGATGTGACGGTCTCGGAAAATTCTCAGGTGAAATTCACAACCGTCTTGCGCAATGGGACCACGGAAGAGCTTTTTTCAGGTCGGGTCGAACAGATTTATTTTCCATTGGAATACAACCCGACGGCTCTTGCGATATTCGAGCAATTTGGAATTCAATTTATTCCAATCGAATTTCGAGCGGATCCAAAAAATAGGATGGCTGCGAAACCCGAGACATCAATTGTCCTGATCAGCGAGAATTACGTCCTTGCATACAACCGCAGCACATTTGCGCACTTCTTCGAATTCCCTCTGCCGATCGATCCAAACATTAAAAATTACCGAGATCGCCAGTATCAAAAAATGGCGTTGGATATGGAATACAAATTCAATATTTTGTCCTACGAATATCTCAACACAAGAACCAATTCGAAGACTGGCGGAACTTATGTATACAACAGCGATCTTTTGGCATTTGCCGATGAAAAGACTCGGGTTCAGTTTTCAAATCGGTTTGAAAAGCATCTCACTCGAGATGACTTGAATTTTCATACGGATCCAGAGTTTGGCTTTACTGTGAAGAGGGGAGTGCTCTCGAAGCTCACAGGATTTTATGGAAGACTTTTGCTAAGTGGAGAGCCGATCCCACGCATTTGCAG
>CBIHPB010000040.1:0-16100 GCA_966211485.1 uncultured Bdellovibrio sp. | reverse complement strand
TGGGGCCCGCGTGTCCGCCAGCACCACTGCTAACGGCGATGACTCCGTCGGCACCCATGTCTTGGACCTTTTTTGCATGCTCGAGATTGGTGACATCGCAGACGACTTTCGCGCCGTTTTTATGAGCATCCAAGATCACCTGTTTGGGACTTCCCAGTGAGGTGATAAACAGATTCACTCCGGCGTCCAACGCAAATCTGACGTCGTCGTACTGTCGTGTGTTGGATTTATTCACGATGATATTGACGCCAATCGGCCTCTGCGTGCGGGCCTTCATATCCTTCAGGGCCTTTTGGTACTGCTCGATTGGACGATAGTTTAGGGCTGGGAAAGTGCCAACTCCACCAGCTTCGCTGACGGCCACCACCATTTCCACGTTGGAAACAAGAAACATCGGTGCGCCAATGATCGGCAACTGGCACTTCATCAAGTCTGTGAATTGAGTCCGGATTTGAGTCATGCTCTCGATGGTAAAAAACTTGTGTTTCGAAGGCAAAAGAATCTAGACTGGAAGTATGAAAATCAATCTGGCGGTCTGGGATCGCTCGCTTCGTTTCTTCATCGGTGTTTGCTTGGCGGCCTGGGCGGTCGCAGGTGGACCTTGGTGGGCATTCGCAGGCGCTTATTTGATTCTCACCCCCAGCTGGGGCTTGTGCCCGATCTACTCGTTCTTCAAAATCCGCACGGCCCGCATCGAAGAAAAACGGTTCATTCCATGAATGCTCAGAAGCAACGCCTTTCCGCTGTGCTCAGTGAGCTGAAATCAGATTATCTGAAAAAACTGCCATCCAAGATCGCCAATCTGCGCACACTGACGGAAGCACAAAACTGGGAAGGGCTTGAGGACGAGTACCACAAGCTCAAGGGCACCGGAAAAACTTACGGGTTTCCGGAAATTTCGACGATCTGTGAGAAGCTGGAATTTCTTGTGCAGCAAAAGCACCATCAAAACCCTGAACTCTTTCAAGGCGCTAATGACCTGCTTGAAAAGATGCATCAATCTTATCTCAATCAAGAGCCTATTCGGCTTGATCAAGAGCCCTTCGCTCGCAGTCTCCTTGCTCTGAAACTGAAATAGGGTAAAATGCCTTTCATATGGCATTGAGCGAACTGAATTTTCTGAAGCCCGATCAAATTAAAACCGACGCTGAATCTTTGAAATATTACGGCCGTGATTGGACGACCTATTTCGATATCAAGGCCTCGGCCATTCTCTTTCCGATGTCGACCGAAGAAGTTCAGCAGATTGTGCGCTGGGCCCGTAAAAATAAAATTGCGCTCGTTCCATCGGGCGGACGCACAGGCCTTAGCGGTGCCGCGGTTGCCACCAATGGCGAAGTGATCGTGTCGTTTGAAAAGATGAATCGCATTCTGGATTTCAACGAAGTCGATCAGGTTGTCACCATTCAGCCCGGTGTGATCACCGAAAGTCTTCAGCAGTATGCTCATCAAAAAGGTCTTTACTACCCCGTTGATTTTGCGGCCCGCGGATCTTCGCAAATGGGCGGCAACATCGCGACCAACGCCGGCGGCATCAAAGTCGTGCGCTATGGCCTGACTCGTGACTGGGTGGCGGGATTAAAAGTCGTCACCGGCACAGGTGAAATTCTGGATCTCAATCGCTCGCTGGTGAAAAACGCGACGGGTTTGGATCTGCGACATCTGTTTATTGGTAGCGAAGGCATGCTGGGATTTATCGTCGAAGCACAGATCCGCCTAACGCAAGAGCCGCCGCCGTTGCAGGTGTTGGTGATGGGCGTTTCGGGACTTGATAGCGTGATGAGTGTGTTTGCGGAATTCAAAAAGAAATGCACTCTGGTTGCGTTTGAAATGTTCTCGGAAAAAGCTTTGCAGAAAGTGATCGAGAGCACCGGGCTTGCTCGTCCATTTGAGACCAAGACCGAATACTATGTGCTGGCCGAAGTGGAAATGAAATCCGAAGCTGATCAAGCAGCGGTGTTGGAAGTTTTCGAGCAGTGCTTGGAAAAAGGTTTGGTCGCCGACGGAGCCATGAGCCAATCAGACCAGCAGGCGAAAAACTTCTGGCGTTTGCGCGAGGATATTTCCGAGTCACTGGCTAAGTATTCGCCTTACAAGAACGATATCTCAGTTGGAATTTCCAAGGTCCCTGCTTTTATGCAGGATCTGGATCAGATTCTGACGAAGGCTTACCCGACTTGGGAAGTGATCTGGTTTGGACATATTGGTGATGGCAATTTGCACATCAATATTTTGCGTCCAAATGGCATGACGAAAGAAGTTTTCGTGCAAGAGTGCCGCAAGGTCGATCAGATGGTGTTCGAGGCTGTCCGCAAACAAAGCGGCAGCATTTCGGCTGAACATGGCGTGGGATTGACGAAGAAATCTTTCCTGTCTTACACCCGCTCAGCCGGAGAGATTGAGCTCATGAAGGGCATCAAGAAAGTCTTTGATCCGGACGGCATTATGAACCCCGGAAAAGTCATCGATACCTAAGCCGACACCTAATCCATTCGCTCGATCAATCGCATGATCAGCGATGTGACAAGCGCAACTGCTGCTAGTCCTAAGAACATGGGCAAACCATTCATCAGAAGACCCATGAAAACTTCCGTATCCATCTACGCCTCCAAGTGAGTATCAGTTCGAGTGCGGAAGTTTAGCACAGACAAAATTCGAATTCAGAAATCCTCGGCTGCTTGAAATTTCCCCCTGTCAACAATCTGGACAATCGCGAAGATTCGATAGGAATGCGAGCCTTGTCCGCATAATTCTCTGTTAATTTGAAACTCGGTGTCGCACTGGCCCCGCTGTTCGTGTAGTTTCCGATCCACTCGATGGGTTTTAGGTTTTGTCCTGTAACGTGCCTTCGAACTGTTTTCCCCTCTGAAGGACGTCATCAGAACTTTGAGCCCGGTCTGTTGAACAGGCAGACCGGGCTTATTTTTCCCCAGCTCTCCCTTTTTGCTAATCAACAATTCTGACTTTATGCTCCCCATGCTGTGCGGCTTGATCTTACCCTTTGCAATCAAAGACACCCGTCCTATGCTCGACCTATGAAAACAAAAAAACTTGGCAATTCAGGTTTAGAAGTCTCCACTCTCTGCTTCGGCGGCAACGTCTTTGGATGGACCGCGGACGAGACCACATCTTTCAAACTGCTGGATGCTTTTGTTGAATCCGGCGGAACTTTCATCGACACCGCTGATGTTTACTCGCGCTGGGCGCCAGGCAATCACGGTGGCGAATCGGAAATGATCATCGGCAAATGGATGAAGGAGCGCGGAAATCGCAAGCAAATCGTGCTGGCCACCAAGGTTGGCATGGAAATGGGACCTGGAAAAAAAGGCCTTCAGCGTGACTACATCATCTCGGCTGTTGAGGCTTCGTTGAAGCGACTGCAAACTGACGTGATCGATCTCTATATTTCACACAAAGAAGACGACGAAACGCCAGCAGGCGAAGTTTCAGAAACATACGGCATGCTGATCAAGCACGGGAAAATTCGTGTTTGTGGCGCTTCGAATTACTCGGCCAAACGACTGCGCCAGGCAATCGAAACCAGTCATCGCAATACATCTCCGGCCTATCAATCTCTGCAGCCGCTTTACAATCTGTATGATCGCGCTCATTTTGAGAATGATCTGCAGCCCGTGTGTGAAGAGTTCGGGCTGGGAGTGACTCCGTATTTTGCATTGGCCAGCGGGTTTCTGACCGGCAAATATCGCAATGAAGCCGATATGACGAAAAGTGTGCGTGGTCCGCGTATGACAAATTATATGAACGAGCGAGGCTTTAAAATTTTGGATGCTTTGGATCGTGTCAGTAAAGAACACCGAACCACTCCAACCGCGGTCGCATTGGCTTGGCTGATGAATCGTCCCATTGTGAGCTCGGCAATTGCCAGTGCCTCAAGCCTCGAGCAGATGAAAGATCTGGTGGCAGCAACAAAATTGAAGTTGGATCCGCCATCTCTGACCTTGCTTGAACGGGCCAGCGCTCAGACTTAGCAAATTTTTATTTTTCTGATTTTTTCGATTTCAGGAAAACTCTGAGCCTTTCAAGCTCTTAACGCATCTCACATTGAGACGAGCTGAAAAACGCGAAAATGTCGTCATTTTATCCCTTTAGCTCCTGGACTTTCGTCCGAAGAGTATAGTGTCGACATCAGAAACTGTGGGTGAAAGTCCCCAGGCTGGTGACGGAGGCTTAAGACTCTATTCGACAAAACAAACGGAGGACGTGTGGTGATACTGAACCGAAGACTGCATTTGTTGGAACTTCCCCATCGACCCGAGAGGGGACCCCCAAAATGACGTCAGGTTTCCGATAACTTCGGTAAACAGAGCGCTTGAGATGGTCTCAGGCGCTTTTTGCTTTTGGGGCCTAGCATTTCCACCTCGTCGCAAATTTTGCTACCCCTGGTTTCCAATCTCCCTGAAACTGATCCCATGGCGACAATCCACCAACTTTCGAACTCTAACGGCTCTCCAAAAAATCTGCTGTCTCGTCCTCAGATCGAAGAATTGGTTCGTCTCGCCAACCTCAGTCCCAATCCCGACAACTCTCAGCCTTGGTCTTTTTTGTGGGATGGAATCACGTTATCGATTTTCCACTACCCGTCGCTTTCAATGCATGGACTGAATCCAAAGCTTTTGGCCTGCGAATTGACGATCGGCTGCTTGCTCGAGTCCATCTCCATCGTGGCCTCCAATTGGGATCTCTCAAGCGAGATCGAGCTGCAACCCTTCAGCGATGCCGAAGGAGCCTGCTGGGCGCGGGTGCGCTTCAAACCGATTTCTTCAAAATCTCATTTGCGAGATCCACTTTTTTTCGAGCTCACCAAGCGCACCACCGATCGACGACTGTATCAAGGTGGCGCAAAAGAACTTGGCACCGTTTTCAATCCCGAGCTAGCGAAATTTTCCGAGGCCTCAGTGCATGTTTGCACGTCCCTGGATCCCGAGCTGATGGAATTTTGCCTTGATTCCGAAGAGCTCCTGATGCGACACCCAGAAGCTTTGGCCAACGTGATGAAGTGGGTTCGTTTTTCTATCGCCGAAGCGCGGGTTTCTGGCAATGGATTGTCGTGGCGAAATTTGCTGGTCAAGCCCTGGGAGATTCCGGCGATGCTGCTGTTCAAAAAATTTCCGGCCAGCGTGCCAAAGACCGCGCCGCTGTTGATCCCGCAACACCGCGCCCGCACCCGGCAACAGCTTCGCTCGGCCGCAGGCCTGGTCTGCGTGTCTGTGCCCATTGAAAAAGGCGAGATTTCATCCGAAGCCTTAGTCCAAGGCGGTCGCGCCATGATGCGCGCCTGGCTTCAGCTCAGCCAAATGCAGATGGGCGGCCAACCCATGAGCCTGGTTACTTTTCCGATGCTCTTTCGCCGCAACAACGCGATGGACGCTTACTTTCGCACTCGACTTGATCTCTGCGAGCGCGGCGAAAAAATCCTGCGCAAGGCTTTTTCCATCGAAGAAAATCGATTTCCCCTTTGGATTTTGCGCACAGGTCTGGCAAAACCACTGCCAGACAATATGCGAACCTTCCGTCAGACCGTTGATAAAATTCTAAAATTCCAGGACGAGCCATGACCTGCAACCGATGTGGCGCGAACTTTCAGTGCCAGATGAACACGCAAGCTTGCTGGTGCAAGGACCTGCCTGTCGTGCAAGGAATTCCCGCGCAGTACAAGGACTGTCTGTGTCCCGCATGTTTGAAGCATTTCGCGCAAGGGCCTGAGGCAAAGCGGAATGGGGATTTGATCGAGGGCGAAGATTTTTATTACGATCAAAACAAATTCGTATTCACTGAAAAATACCATTCGGACAAGGGTGAATGCTGTGGCAATGGCTGCCGGCATTGTCCTTACTAGGATCAACTATGGCTGTGTGGACCGGCTCTTCTAGCAGATGCCAATATATTGGCCGTTTGGCATTTTAATGGCCTTCGACAGAAGAGGTCACAACATTTGATAACTTGAAGCTCAAGGCACTGCCACGTGGCACTGAAAAGTGAATTCGTCCACACAGCCGTAGCCTAGTACGTACGCACTAGTAAACCACCCGCGTCCGAATACTGCGAGAAAGCTTCTTGATCTCATCACTCAGCGGTTTCGCGTTGGCTTTTTCAACATCCATCACCAGATAACCAATATGCTGATCGGTCGATAAGTACTGCGCGAGGATATTCGCGCCAGCTTTGGAAACCACACTATTGATCTCCCCCAGAACACCAGGCTCATTGCGGTGCACATTCAAAATCCGGTGCGCACCCTTCTGTACAGGCAAATCAACGCTTGGAAAATTCACCGCACCTGAGGTGGAGCCAATCTTCAGATAGCGAATAAAAGATTCGGCGACCTCAAGTCCGATCGCGTACTGCGCTTCTTCCGTGCTGCCACCCACATGCGGAGTCAGAATCACGTTTGAAAGTCCTTGCAGTGGAGAGACGAATTTATCTTTGTTGCTGGCGGGCTCGATCGGGAAAACGTCGATCGCGCAACCGGCGAGATGTTTCTCCTTCAATGCGACGACCAGATCATCAATCTGCACCACCGTTCCGCGGCTGGCGTTGATCAGGTGGGCGCCTTTTTTCATCTTCTTGAATTCGGCGGCCGAGATCATGTCTTTGGTTTGCGCTGTCTCCGGCACGTGCAAAGTCACGAAATCGGATTTGCTCAACAGCTCGCCCAACGTGTTTACAGAGACGGCGTTTCCGAGAGGCAATTTTTTAACCACGTCGAAATAGATGACTTTCATGCCCAGGGCTTCAGCCAAGATGCTGACTTGCGAGCCAATGTGTCCGTAGCCCACGATACCCAAAGTTTTGCCACGCACTTCGCGTGATCCGTCGGCGGTTTTCATCCACTCGCCTTTATGAGCCAGTGAACTGCGATCTGCCAATTGTCGAGACAGTGCGATCATTTCAGCGATGACAAGTTCTGCGACCGAGCGTGTGTTGCTGTAAGGCGCATTGAACACGGGCACACCGGCCGAGTTCGCGGTACCGAGGCGAACTTGATTCGTGCCGATGCAGAAACATCCGATGGCCATCAAGTTCGGGAGACTTTGGATCACTTTGTCGGTGATTTCGGTCTTCGAGCGAATGCCCAAAACTTGGTAATCTTTGGCCATCGCAATCAATTCGTCTTCCGACGGAGAAGATGATTTCAGATCAACCTGAAATCCCTCTTCTTGCAGACGTGACACAGCGACCGGATGAATATTTTCGACAAGCAGAATTTTGATGGCTTCCATCTGGCTATGTTGCGATGTTTTCAGGCGAATTCCCAATGGTTTTCTACGTTTCGCCCCGCAAAAAGAGGTGAGTTTTTCCCGCCTCGAGTCCAGACTCTAAAGAATGGCAAGTACCGCCCTTTATCACCTCCTTGTTGTCGATGATGATTCCTTGATTGTCGATTCTTTGCGTCTGCTTTTACCCAAGCATTGGAAAATGACGGCGGTGAAAGATCCATCGTTGGTCGATTCCAAAATGCTGATTCATGCGGCGATGGTCGATATGCATCTAACTGACGATCACTCGCACGCCGAAGGACCCGAGGTCATCGCCAAACTCACCAAGCACAATCCGCAGGTCGAAGTGATCGCCATGTCTGGTGACTTGTCAGTCGAGCTGATGGAGCAGTGCCTGAAAAATGGCGCACAGAAATTTTTAGCCAAACCTTTGATGCCGGACGAAGTACTATCAAACTTGGAAAAAATTGAAGCGGTCTGGATGATGCGCCAAATGGAAGGCCGCCAACAAACCGGCCAAATCCAGTGGGTGGGCCAAAGCCCGCAAGCCTTGGACGTGAAAAAACAAATCGCCTCCTTCCGTGGCGAGCCAGGCCCCATCTTAATCGAAGGCGAAACTGGAACCGGAAAAGAAGTCGCGTTTCGAATTTTAAATCAGCAAGAGTTGAGCCGTCCTTTCGTGGCGGTGAATATCGCCAGCATTCCGGAAAATCTTTTTGAATCGGAAATGTTCGGCCATGTGCGTGGAGCTTTCACCGGTGCGGATCAGATGAAGATTGGCCTGACCGAAGCCGCTCATGGTGGCGATTTGTTCTTGGATGAAATCGAGGCTTTGCCACTGACTCAACAAGTGAAGCTTTTGCGATTCCTGGAAACAGGTGAAGTTCGCAAGGTCGGAGCCAAAGAAGCCGTGAATGTGAAAACGCGGGTGATCTGCGCCAGCAATCAGAATCTGCAAGAGCTGGTGAAGAAAGGCGAATTCCGCGAAGATCTTTTGTTTCGTATCAGCGGAAAGAAACTTTTTCTCCCCGCTTTGCGTGATCGCAAGTCGGATATCAAAGATTTGGCTCAGCTGTTTATGAATCAGCAAAAGCCACGCGTGAATAAAAGCCTTTCACCGGAATCGATCACGGCTTTGCAAGCCTATGCCTGGCCCGGTAATGTGCGCGAGCTTCGCCGGATTTGCGAGCAACTGGCGCTGACTTGTCCGCTGCCGATTATTCGCGCCGAAGATGTCGAGCGATTGCTGTCGCCTTCGTCTGGTTCAGGTCACAACGGTGATTGGATCGAGCTCAACAAAGGGCTTTCAAAGCTGGTGGAAGAATTCGAAGCCTTGGTGATTCGCAAATGTCTTGAGCAAAGCCAAGATATGGATGCGGCCATTCAAACGCTGCAGGTGTCTCGCAGCAGCTTGTACAAAAAAATCAAAGACTACCAAATTGATCCGGGGAGCAAAACATGAGCGGAGCCTGGGAATCCCCGGTTTATCGAGAGACGGCACTGATCGTCCTGAGTTTTATTTTTATCTCGGGCCTGGTCGTCTATTTCCTGCGTAAGAAGAATTATTACTTTGTGGTGTCCTGGGCCAGCATCAAGTCTTGGCTGTTTTTGGCCCCGCTGCTGTTTGGAATTTTTGGAACTCCGGATCCATGGCCTTTGATTGGTCTCACCGCCATCGCGATTTTTGGTGCAAAGATTTTCTTCCAGCTGATGGGCATGTTCCACCGCAGTTATTTTGTGATTGTCTGCTATGCCGGAATTTTGGCCTTGGGTTGGGCGATCTATGAAAACCGCGTGGATTTGTACAATCTGCTGCCGATGATCGTTCTGGGTGTGTCGTGCCTGGTGCCATTGCTTCGCAATAACTACAAGCGCATGATTCAGTACATGTCGCTGACCAGTCTGGCCTTTGTATTCTTGGGTTGGTCGTTTATGCATCTGGGTTTGATTTTGAAATTTGATAAGGGCGTGTATCAGGTGATGTACCTGATCTTGCTGACAGAGTTTTGCGATAACACGACCTTGGCGATTTCAAGGTATATCGGAAAGATCAAACTGTTCGATCGCATTGATTACAAGCGAACGCTGGAGAGCACGATTGTATCGGCGGTGCTGACGATTGCGGTGGCGTTTGGAATGCGGCACTTGCTGTCGGACGGATCCGAAAAGTACTGGCTGGTATCGGGCTTGATTGCTTCGATTGGTGGGTTTATCGGCGACATGTTGATGACGGTGATCCGCAAAGATGCCGGCATCAAAGAAGTCGGCGCGTTTATTTTGGGTCGTGGGGATTTCCTGCACCGAATGGATCGACTGATCTTTGTGGCACCGATGTATTACTACGCCATGCTGTATTTGCCAGAGGTTCATATCTAAGTGAAAGACTGGGACTACGAAAACGACCAATGGACCAAGCTTCCCGGATATCTGAAGCATCTGCCGCTGTTCACGCGGCATGTGGATCTGTTCAGTATCTGCGTGAAATTTGTTTGGGCCGTTTTCTTGAAGTATATTTTCTTTCAGACCTACATCCGCCTGCGTGTGAAGGGAAATTTCCGTCAGATCTATAAAGATCATCCGCGCTTGTTGGTGATTTCAAATCACGGCAGCCATCTGGATGCGATCTCGATTGCGACGGCGATTCCGGTTTGGTACTGGCGCGATCTGTTCATCGCAGCGGCCAAGGATTATTTTTTCACCAACTGGCTTTTCACTTTTTTCTCGCAGCATTGCTTGGGTGCGATCCCGATTGATCGCAAAGATAAAAAAGGCGAAGCGATCAATTTGATTTTGAATTTGCTCAGCTCTTTGCCGCGCATCTGGCTGATTTTGTTTCCCGAGGGCACTCGCTCGAAGGATGGCAAGGTGCACGATTTTAAACGTGGAGTCAGCGTTTTCGCAGAGAAGACAAATACTCCTATCCTTTTCTTATTTATTGAAGGTAACACCAGATTGTGGCCGAAAGGCGCTGTATTCGCAAAACCTGGTCGATTGGTCGTCCACGTGGGACCTGTTCACCCACCGGCGCCAGTCGATCAGGTTTATCAAGCCTACCGCAAATGGGCGATCAACATTTCGCCAGAAGCATTCGACATGTCGGAGACCCCAGAATGGAAACAACCAACCAACACCGAAGACCCGAACTCGTCATTGAGCGAAGAAGTTTAAAGATCGGCGATTACGAGATCTGCCCCGTCCCGACTGGGATTTTTGGGCTGGATGGCGGCGCGATGTTTGGAACTGTGCCGAAAGTTCTGTGGGAAAAGTCGAATCCACCTGATGACAAAAACCGAATCCCAATGGAAGCACGCGCTTTGCTGCTGAAAAGCGGCGATCGCAAGATTTTGATTGATTGCGGGAATGGCGAGGACTTTGTCGCCAAGTATGGCGAGAAGCTGGGGCATAAATTTGCCGAGATGTATGGGTTGGATTCTTCGGGGTCTTCGCTGAAGAAATCTCTCGCACAACATGGGTTGAAGTTTGAAGACATCACGGATGTGATTCTCACGCATTTGCATTTTGATCATGCGGGTGGTTCGACCACCGAGCGCGATGGGCAGATTGTACCGACTTTTCCAAATGCCACATACTATGTGCAGAAAGCGAATTTTGAGACGGCTTCGCATCCGAACTTGCGCGAGAAGGCCAGTTACTTTGGTAGCAACTTTGAACCGCTGGTGAAGGCTGGTCGGTTGAAATTGCTAGAGGGACCGGTCGAAAATTTGTTGCCGGGGATTTCCGTGATGATTTCCAACGGGCATACGCAGGGGCAACAGGTTGTGAAAGTTTCCGATGGCCAGCAAAGTTTGCTGTATTGCGGGGACGTCGTGCCAACAAGCTCGCATGTGCGATTGGCTTGGGTGATGGGGTATGATCTCGAACCGATGCGCTTGATTGAGGAGAAGCAGAAGTTTCTGGGTCCTGCTGCGGACGAGAAATGGTTTTTGTATTTCGAGCACGATCCGTATTGTGATGCGGCCCAGGTCATGCGGGCCGGATCGGATTTTGCGGTTAGTAAGCGGTATTCGCTGGAGTAAGTGAAGAAACTCACTTTATTATCAATGGCGCCAGGTAAAGATGCCAATTCAAGAAGCGGAATATTTGATTCGTGATCTAAAAGATGTTTTACGATCCAAGCCTGATCAAGAACCACTGACTGTAGTAATAGCAGCACAGGGAGGCGGAGCCAAAGGTGCATGGCAAGGTGGTGTAATAGAAGGGCTTATGTCCTCGGCGAGCGTCAAAATCGTTGGCACCATAGGTAGCAGTGCCGGATCTATTAACTCATATTTAATTTCTGAGAAAATACGAAATCCTGAAGTTTCAGTTTTTCAAAATTTTTGGATTCGGGACTTTATTTTTGCTCTTCGAAGTCTAAAGAGAAAAATTTTGTGGAGAGTAGTGAAAATTATCGCGCAACTTATATATAAACGTTTTGGCGGCAAAGTGAAAAAATGGGAAACTTTGCTTACGTTCCCAGAGTACAAAAGCGTTTTTAGAAAATTGTTACCATTAGGTAGATCAGAAGTTTATTCATACATCCATGTTACGGATGCGAGCATTTTTCCTCGAAATTTTGAAATTAATGAACATCCATTTTTCATGTTTGCCCCTAACGAACATGAATCAGACATTGATGGTGAAACAAAATGGAAATTTGAAGATACAGTAGCTCTGTCAAGTGCGCTCCCGCTGGTAGTAAGAGCACAAAATGTTGGCGCAAACACTTTTGTTGATGGTGGGGTCTATTCAAATTTGCCAATTAGTATCATTCTAAACGGGGGTGATATTGGAGCGGATGTTGTCTTATGTATTTCATCAACTCCAGTTATGAATCTCGACCATCATGATTTTGTTGAAAATAGAATGCTTCGCCATTTGAAAAAGTTGTCTCAAAGTGTCTTAGATTCACTCCGAATGTATTTAGATTATCAGTTAGCGCATGGCCCATTAACTCTTAGTAAGATATTTTTGATTCAACCTCCTTACCTTTTGAAAAGCGGAACCACTCGAGGATTCTTTTGTAAAAAGACGATGGAAAACGAATATAAAATTGGCTATGAACAGGGAATTTCATTCGTCAGATTAGTGGATGAATTGAAAAGCCGAGATAGTACGAACTTATGTAGTTTTCTTTTAATTTCTCAAAACATACCAGAAATCGGCGCGTCCCCAAAGATGCCCTGGTGGGTCCAATGGGTGAACATTGAGTGGACGCAAAACTTTTTCTAGATTGTCTCAGTACAATTTATTTTAAAAATAAATGTATTTTGTTTGTTCGCCAAGCCCAAGACTAGGCAAAAGAAAAGACGCCAAATCTAAATTCCGGAGTTTAAGCACCCTACAGTCTGCATAGAATGCAACCGATCTCAAAAAATGTTAGCATTAAATTTATTCGTCTGCCAAAAAACCGTTGTATAAACTCGTCAGCTCGGACAAATTTCTTAGAAATTTGTCTACTTCAGCTCTCTCCAAACGACCGACACCAAATTGAATTCCACAAATGCCTTTTTGAGGCGCAGCGAACTGCGAAATTAAGGAATCCTTTTTTAACTGGCGTGCCTTAAGAATGATCCCGCTACTCTCGGACTGTTGACTATACATCCGCTTTAACATTTCGCGAGATTTTCTATTGTTCATTTTTACTGAGCCGGCAAAAAGTTGGTACTTTTCATGGAGATCTTTTGTTGACTGTAAATTGACGACTTCAACTAAACCAACCGTATCAAATTTTTTTTTAAGTCGCAGAACAGCCTTTTCGGTGGTCTGAATGAGATTCTTCATATCAGATTTTTTTGATAGATCTAATTTCCGATGCAAAACAAGAGTCGCGCCGAATGAAGATAAAACGCGGACATCCTTATCTGTAAACTGCTCCGCCAAATCAATGACAACAACAATTGGATCGATAGAAAATTCTTTATCTGGATTTGCTTGAATAATTTTAATCACAATTTAAATTCCTTTATTGTTTGCATTTAATATAAGCAGCGACAGCCTGATTCACACACAGTCTATTTTCTTTCAAAGTTGGCTTACTCCTACATTCATTTTCTATTTTTCTCTGCATAGTTTGCCAGCATTCCTTTTCTTTTTCTTCTTGGAGTTCTTTTTCAGCTTTTTTGCACATGATAGAACCCATAGCTGTCGCAATTGCAGTCCCAATTCCACTCTGTGACGCCGCGCCGTCTTCCCTTGCCTGGGGTCTGGTGTTCGAAAGCCCAAGAGGATCGATCCAATTGATAGGATCCTCCCAAACATATCCGTATAAATTGGCATCGGTTGCACCAAAGAGGACAGGGTCCTTACTTGTCCAGCGACCTACTTCTGGATCGTAGTCCCTTACACCAAAACGGACTAGTCCAGTCGCTGGAGAATACTCTCCGCCCGCAAAACCAAAGGGCTGATACCCCGAGTTGGTATCTTGTACAACACGCCCAAATTCATCATGCTCCATCAATTGCATAACTGTGCCCGTACTGAGTTTTACAACCAATCGCACACTACCTAAATGGTCAGTGAAAATTCGATACTTCTCTCCAGACATATCCAAAAAATAGTCCGGAATGTGCTTTCTAGAGGCGTAGATATACCTTCTGGTCATTGCGTTGCCTGAATTCAACTCTGCAACTATTCTTCCCTCTTGATCTCGCGCGTACCGACCTTGCACAGTCGCCCCAATTTTCCATCCAAATCTGCGATGATTTGGATCAATTTCATAATTTATCGTCGACGAAGGCAAAGCAATCGAGGTCAATTGCCCAAAGACGTCATAAGAATAAGTTGTTATCTGCGATAGCAGCGTATTTGTCTTCGTCGCCAATTCCCCATTCCGATTGTAGGTATAAGTATTCACATTATACGCCGTCAGGCGGTCCTGATCGTCGTAGATCGCGCTAGTCGCCGCCCCACTGATCGTGCCTGCAATTCGGTTCGAGTTCGAATCGTACGAATACGTCGAAGCCGTCACCGAGTTCTTATCCACCTGGATCAGTCTGCCCGCTGAATCGTAAAAATAATCGAAGGTCGTATTCACTCCGTTGAGACCTTCGACCTTTTGAGAAATCCTTCCCAAATTATCCCTAGTCAGTGTGTACGAATAAAGCGTCGTCGAACCATTCTTGGCGACATAGCCCGTGACCTCTCCGAATGCATTGTACGAATATGCATCGTTCAAAGTCGAAACCGCAGTGGCTGTCAGCTTCCCATCAGGAATATCGTACGAAAGCGAAATATCTCCAGCCAAAATGAGGTATTCATCATTGTCATATGTATAGCTGATTGTTCGCGCTGTTGCCGCTGCATCGGTCACTTTGTCCGTGGCCATAGTTGCTCGATTATTCGCTGTCTGCAGGTACCTGTATTTGACAGCATTATTCGACGCAAAATAGTCATTTCCGGTTACTGCGCTATAACCAAGATTGTTATTCATGTATGTGCCATCTGGCGCAGTCATACGTAGCGGATTTTTAGATGCATCGTAAGTTTGGGTGTAGGTACCAAAGCTGCCTGTAATTGTATTCAATTGGCCAGTTGTAGAATTGTAGTTATAGCTAATCGTCTGCCCATCTGGACGTGTAATTTGAGTCAGCTGCTTATCGTTGTTGTAAGAATATGAAGTGTGCCAATTGTTGATCAGATCCAAAACTGGCGGCTGATAAGTCCCAATAAGCTCTTTCGAGTTGATCGAGAAGATATGAGCAGGACGACCTGATGGTGTTAGACTCACTAGATTGCCTTCCGAATCATACTGGACTGCAATCACTCGCGAATCTGGCAACGTCATCCCTGAAAGCCTTTCGGAACTGTCATAGGTATAGGACGTAGTTTCCCCTAGAGAATTTGTAACTGAACTCAATAGTGACCTGAACCCCTTTAACTAATCCACCTGACAAAGTAGTATTTTGGTGGGAAAGGAAGGGATATGGCAAATAAGAAAAAGTATAGTCCGGAGGCGATCGTCAAAATCCTCCGAGACATTGAAATCGAGCAAGGCAAAGGCGCAAGCCAAGATGATGCCTGCAGAAAATCTGGAATCACGATCCAGACATTCTATCGATGGAGAAAAGAATTTGGCGGTCTTCAGATCGACCAAGCCAGGCGCCTAAAAGAACTTGAAAATGAAAATCTAAAGCTCAAAAGATTGGTTGCTGATCTTGCGTTGGACAATCAGGTTCTAAAAGAGGTCAACAAGGGAAACTTCTAAGCCCGTCGCGCAAGCGTGAAGCCGTTGAACATGCAATTGCAACTTTTGATATCTCAGAACGGCGGGCATGCAAGATCCTTGGTCAATCCAGATCCTCTCAGAGATACACGATACAATATTGCCCCGAGGAAGACAGACTCACCCGAGACGTTATTGAGCTTGCACAGCTTTACGGTCGCTATGGCTATCGAAGAATCGCAGCTTTGTTGAAAGAAAAAGGCTGGCGAATCAACACGAAGCGAGTGGCAAGAATTTGGGTTCAGCAAGGGCTGAAAGTTCCAAAGAAACAGAAAAAGAGAGCTCGTCTTTGGGATCAAGAGCATTCCTGCATCCGCCTTCGCCCAGAGCGGAAAAACCACGTGTGGTCTTATGATTTTGTAATGGATCGAACGCATAACGGAAGGCCGATTAAAATGTTTAACGTGATCGACGAATTTACAAGAGAAAGCCTCGTGATCAAAGTTGCCAGAAAACTCACCTCAGAAGATGTAATCACTACTCTTGCTGAGCTTTTTATCAGTCGAGGAGTGCCAACGCATGTTCGTTCGGACAATGGATCTGAATTTATCGCAACCCAGGTGCGAATGTGGTTCAGAAAGCTTGAGCTGGAGCCGTTATTTATCACTCCAGGTTCACCATGGGAGAATGGCTACATC
>CBIHPB010000039.1:0-16456 GCA_966211485.1 uncultured Bdellovibrio sp. | reverse complement strand
TCGGCAACAACTTTACGGTCAGCATCACCTGTGAATCGAAACAGGAAGTCGACGACATCGCCCACGCCTTATCAGAAGGCGGGAGCGTCACGATGCCGAATCAAGAAATGTTCGGTGGCACTTATTTTGGAATGCTGACGGATAAATATGGCATCGATTGGATGTTTAGTTTCGGCGCTTAGCGTCCTTACGTTTTCTCCGTTTTCCTAAAGCAAAACTTCACCTCTTAGCCTACAGCAGCGCGGATTTGAGGGTCTGGAAACGTCGGTATTCCTTCTGCGGTGTCATTGTTTTGGACAGGGTTTGAAAACCGATCAGCCTATTGATTTCTGCCGTCAACATCTCTAGAAATGGACCTGAATCTAATTAAATTCAGAGGAGTTGAGATGAGCCTGTCAAAAATTTTTGTATTGGTGTTGATGTCATTGTCTTTGAAAGCAGGAGCGCAAGTTTTCACTGAAGACAATTGCCTTGCTGGTCAGGATTTGAACGCGGCAGACGTGGATATCAGCCACTGTCCTGCAATCCCGGCCGAGCCAAATGATGCTCCTTTGGGTAACACCGGTGTGATGATCAATCTGGGCGCTTGGGAGCTGGGCCAAACAGCTGAAGGCGAAGCTTATAAATATGGTTCACTGTCAGAGCCAAACGGTTCCGAGCCACGCACTTTGTCTTATGAAGGTGGATCTTCTGTTGTAAACGATGGCAACTTGGTTTGCTGGGCAAAAGGTTACTATCGCCTGCGCGCAATCCTGCAAAACCCGCCAGCTGATTACGTGAAACTGCGTGATCATGGTTTCCAAGTTCGTTTCTTCCAGTTTCAAACAGACCTGCGCAACGGTCAGACTGGTTTCAAAGAAATCACGTCTTACATGGATCACTTGGTGAAATGGGTGACTCGTATTGAAACTGATGGCACCTGCACACAGCCAACGACAGATAAGTTCCAAACTTACCTGACAAACGAGCTGAGCCGCCGCGGAATCCAAGACTAAGAATTTAGATTTTCGAACCGGCAGGTTTTCTATCTGCCGGTTTTCAAGCCTAAGGCTTTTTCATTTTCAGAAAACTCGCAATTTTTGAATTTTCGATTCTCTGCGATCGATAAATACTACGACCACCCGAGCACATGTAACTAATGTAGCATGCGATAATCGCATAGGGCGCAATCTCAATTCCAAAAATCTCGATTGCCATCACCGAACAAGCGATTGGAGTATTGGCAGCTCCACCAAAGACGGCAGCAAATCCGCAGGCGCCTAGAATCGAAACAGAAACTGGAATCAAAGTACTCAGCGCCGATCCCAGAGTTGTGCCAACAAATACCAGAGGAATAAACTCTCCACCCTTGAATCCCGATCCAACTGTGATCGCTGTGAGAATGGCTTTCAGGGCGGGATCTAGAAAAGAAACGGCTTGGGTTAGTGATTCACGAATCACGGGAATACCAAGGCCTGCGTAGCGATATGTTCCCAACATATAATACAAAACAACAAGTAAGATCCCAGCTAAAAATGGTTTCAACGGTGGATATTTGATTTTGTGTTGAATTGCCTCGACCGAATGGGTGAGGCGAACGAAGATTTGAGCTGAAAACCCAAACGCGATTCCAGCCAAGGCAATCCAAAGCAAAGTCATCCAAGAAAAAGCTCCGACTTCAATCGCAGGGAAGACCGAGTGAGGCGCGTGAAGTAGTTTGGTGAGCAAGTAGCCGGTAAATGAAGCCAAAACACTTTCAAAAACTGCAAATGGTCTCAGACGTCCGGCTCGAACGACTTCCATGCCGAAAATAACTCCGGCCCAAGGGGTTCCGATGGCGGCTGCGAAACCAGCGCCGGCTCCGGTGGTGAGAAGAATTTTTCTCTCTTCAGGTTCGATACGGAAAAATCGCGAGAGCTGATCTGAAAGCGAAGCCCCCATTTGAACCGCGGTTCCTTCGCGTCCGGCAGATCCACCGAATAAATGCGTGACGACAGTTCCAAAAAGAATAAACGGAGCCATTGTCATCGGAACTACTTTTTTAGGATCGTGGATTTCGTCGATAATCAGGTTGCTGCCACCAGCGACGTCTTTACCATAGCGGTGGTAGATCAATCCGACGACAAGACCCGCAATCGGGAGCGCCCAGATGATTGCGGGATTCATTTCACGCGTGTTGGTCGCCCAATCGAGAAGCCATAGAAAAACAGTCGCTGCCAATCCCGCCAGCAATCCGCTGAGAACTGAAAAGAGGGACCAGCGAATGTAGCGGTTGAAGTTTTTCATGCTTTACGACTTCACAATCTCTTTTAAGACCGGACCATATCCCGTAAAAATATTTTTGACCGGTAATTCTCCGCGTTCACTCATCATTCGATGCAACTGGGGCAAGCGAAAGTACGGAACACTGGGGTAGATGTGATGTTCGATATGATAGTTCACGTGATGAGGAGCAAAAATCAGTGTCTGCCAAGAAGGCTTAAGGGTTCGAGCGTTCACTCGTTGATCCTGGTTTTGTGAATAACCGGCGTGCTCGGCTACTCCGCGAATTCGCAGCAAGACTTGCAGTGCTGTCACTGCCGGTAAAAACCAGAGGGTGAAGTAATAAATTGGATGCCCTAGTTGCCATAAGATGAAAAACATCAGGCCATTCATGAATAGAATCGAAAATACAATTTCACCGACCGGAGTTTTGGCCCTTACTTTTTTTTCACCCTGATTTGCGGTATCCACTTGGCGTTTTGGTTTTCGGGCGGCGTGAATAAAATAGCGAATAAATTTAAAGTACGAAATTCCGGTCGCGTCCCGGATCAGTTTGCGCAAAAAACTTTTCTTTGAAATCGGGTAGCCACCGATCAGGCTTAAATCCGGATCATCGGCGGCCAAGGGATCCTGATGATGCTTGAGATGCAAAGTGCGGTAACTGTACATCGAAAATAAAAGTGGGGCCGCGCAGAAAAACTGGCTCAGCCAATCGTTCAACCGGACATCGGTGGCCAGACGTTTGTGGGCGGCATCATGCATGAGAATGGCCAAACCCAATTGCTGACGACTCATCCAAAGAAAAACGCAAATCCAAACGATCGGCTGTGGCCACTGAATGGCGATGACAAAAAGAGCAACGATCACACCCCAATCCCAAAGTAATGCTTGGAAGGTGTGCCGCAAAGATGGCTTGCTCATTTCGCGCAGTTCTTGAGGACTCAAAAGATACCTCCGCTCAATTAAAAAACTAAACCGCCAGAAAATTTCCGATGCCAACAAGTACGGCGATTAGACCGAAGACAATCCCGATTCGTGGAACAAAGTATTTAAATCCAAGCGCAGTTAGGGCAGCAAGGCCGACAAACGTCGCCCAAGCGATCGGTTTGAAAATCTGAAACTGCTCGGGGGAAAGTCCACCCAAGGTCCAAACCACGGCAATCACTGGAATCAAAAGTGCTGAGACTCCAAGCCCGTTGCCAAGCCAAAATCCAAACCAGCTGCAGTTGCCACCGCGCCAAGTGAAGCGAACGGACTTCATTTTTGCGAGGACTTCGTCCGCTTCGGCGCCAGATTTGACTCCACGTTTTGCGGTGGCCAACATTCCACCTAAAGTGTGACCCAAAAATCCAAGCATTAACAGGCAGGCTGCAATTCGATAAAAGTAGAAATATTCCATGTCTTTATGGCAACTGATCCTGTATTGAAAGTCAATTATTTCAATAGCTTACAAACTGACTTCGGAATTATCATATTTCTTGTCACGTTTGCGATTTCCCAGACGTCAGGGTTGTGAAGGAACAAAATCAGATGAAAAAGAACGATTGGCTGGAAAAGAATTTTGAAGAAACCCGCGGACATTTAAAGGCTGTGGCCTATCGAATGCTGGGTTCAGTTGGAGAAGCCGAAGATGCGGTCCAGGAAACTTGGATCCGCCTTTCCGGTGCCGAGTCTGACAAGATTGATAATCTTGGCGGGTGGTTGACCACAGTTGTGGCCCGAATATGTTTGGATCGATTGCGAAGTCGCAAGTCCAAGCGTGAAGAATCGTTGGATGATGTCGAATCTCAAATTCCACATTCGTCTACGGGAAATCCCGAAGCGCATTTTCTTTTGGCCGATACTGTCGGGGCTGCTTTGTTAGTTGTTCTTGAAACTCTGAGCCCGGCCGAGCGGATTGCGTTTGTCTTGCATGATATGTTTGATCTTTCGTTTGCAGAAATTGGTCCGATCATTGATCGCACAGAAGAAGCAACCCGGCAGTTGGCCAGCCGTGCGCGCCGACAGGTGCGTGGGGCCAGCACTCCGCAAGAAGATCACGAGCGACAGAAAGAAGTCGTCTCGGCTTTTATGGCCGCCTCACGCGATGGAAATTTTGAAGCCTTGATTCGCTTGCTACATCCCGATGCAGTCCTGCGTGCAGATGCGACGGCTATTAAGGTTGCCGAGATGAACAAAGACAAAGGTGCACCACAATTCCAAAGCGAAATTCGCGGGGCGAAGAATGTGGCCGGTACTTTGAAAGGCAAAGCCGCTGCCGCGCAGATGGCATTGATCGATGGATCTTATGGATGGACATGGGGTCCTGCAGGCAAGCCAGTTGTGGCTTTCTGCTTCACAGTTCAGGGCGGAACCGTCATGGCGATCGACGTCGTGATGGATCCAAAAAAATTGCAAACAACGGATATTGAAGTTCTTAATTCTCAAACTGGAGGTCAGTCGTGAATATTTTCTTGTGGGTCATTCAATCTCTTCTCGCTCTTCACACTTTGGCAGGCGCATTCTGGAAATTCAAAAACACCGCCGAGCAAACCATGCCCTCGCTGAAGGCGATTCCTCCAGGAATCTGGACAGGACTGGCGGTTTTTGAAATCATCTGTGCGCTGGGTCTGATTCTTCCGGCATTTTACCAACCGCTGAACTTTTTGGTTCCATCTTCCGCGATCGCGATTGCGCTAGTGATGATCACCTACTGCGTGCTGCATATGATGTCAGGTACGGAAGGCTTTGGTCCGATGATTTACTGGCTGGTAGTTGCTTTGGTCTGTGGCGTGATTGCTTATGGACGGATTGCTTTAAGCCCGTTCTAGAATTCAATAGAGCTGGTCTGGACAGGTTTTGCTCTCAATAATAGACTACACCTATGGGAATCAATGGTCAGATTGGAAAATACTTTGCGTATTTATGGTTGGCGGCAGCGCTAGCATTTTTATCAGTAAGTGGAAATACAGTCGCATTTATTCCTGCTGGCATTTTAATTTTGATGATCTTGGTTGTTGTTCTTTTCTTTCATCTTATTCTTATGGCGGTAATGGTGGCCAAAGGGATACAGAAATTAAAGGGCGGACCATTTTGGAGTAGATCGTTAAAATTAGTTTTGATTTCAATGATTCTTGGCGATTTATTTTTCGCTCTCGGGGCCCAAATGGGTCATGAAAAATCTGAAGAGTCTAAACGACGGGGAGATCGCCTAGTTGAAATGATCGAAAATTTTAGAGCGACGGAAGGCCACCTTCCTGAGTCATTAGAAGAACTACAGGAAAAAAAGGGAGAAATACCAGCTCCTGCTTTTTCCGGTGCAAAATTTCGCTATAGAAAAATAGAACACGATGCCTACTTTATTAAATTTGATTCAGTAGCGTCATCAGGCTGTATAAGGAACTCTGCAGATCCAGTCTGGCTTTGTATGGACTAAGATTTATTTGGCTTCGAAAGCTCTTCGGCAAAAACTTTCTCGGTGACCTTCCAGAACTTGTCCTGTTTGCGTGCGATCACAAAGGATGGCAAGCGGAACAAGTGCTGATGATCGATCACATCTTGCGGTGACTGAATATTCACCGCCAGTTCTGGACGTCTGAGATGTGAGCGTAAGAAGTTGATATTAAATTTCTTAATCGAAGTCGCATTCGAAAAGAAATAGGCCTCACTCAGATACTGGGCATCCCAATCAAAGTATTTGATTTCAAGATAGGGATTCGAATTCTTATCTTTACGCTCGCTGAAGGTGATTTTCTCGGGCGTTAAGATGTGCGCGTTCTTCGATAGCTTGGCTTGCTTGAGCTTGGCATCAGCATCGATCAAGGTTGCTTTGCACTTTTCGCAGTCGCGGGCGGTGATATCGTTTTCAGCGCCGCAAGCATGGCAAAGCTTTAGGCGGAAACGATAGCCGCAAGGAACGATCACCATCGTCGCTGGATCTTGGGTGGCACCTTTGCATTTCCGGCCGAAGTGCTCGATCACGATTCCGTCTTCATCGGCATAGCCCCAGAATGCGTTTTCAAACGAGCACTTGGGACATTCGACCATGACGGGAACGGTGTCTTTGGCTGGACGCTTGTCGCCGATTTGTGGAGAGAAAATATCGTGGCCGATTCCAGTATAATCCAGAACGTAGCATTCGTCTTTTCCTTCGGACAGGCGTAGGCCCCGGCCGATGATCTGTTGGTACAAGCTGTTGGATTCGGTCGGACGCATGATTGCGATCACATCCACATGGGGCGCATCGAATCCAGTTGTCAGAACGGAAACGTTGACCAGGAATCGGAATTTTCTTTGCTTGAAATCGCGAACGATCTCATCACGCTCGTCGATATGGGTATCACCCAAAACCACGCGTGAATCGTCCGGTGGCAGGTAAGACATGATCTCTTCCGCATGCTTCACAGAGCTACTAAAGATCATCACGCCTTTTCGCTGGTAACGATCGGCGATGTCGATGATGTTTTTCACAATTAGCGGGGTCAGTCGTTTTTGCGTGCGCAGAATTTCTTCGACCTCGGCCGCCGTGTACATGCGATCACGATCGGTGAGCTCGGAAAAATCATAGCAAGTGACCGGGATATCGATCTTCACTGGAACTGTCAGATATCCACTTTGAATCATGTACGAAAGAGGCAGCTCGAACACACATTGCTTGAAGAATCGTTTTTGATCCGTTTTGATTTCGCCTTTTTGGTTGTACTCGTAAATCCAACCCAAGCCCAAACGGTAAGGTGTCGCTGTCAGACCCAAAATGCAAAGGCCCGGATTTTTCTCTATCAATTTTTTAACGACTTCTTGGTACTGTGTCGAACCTTCATCAGCAACTCGATGACACTCGTCGATCACAACCAAAGAGAAATTATTGAAGAAATCATCCGGCGCCCTGGCGACTGATTGCACGCTGCCAAAGATCGCTTTGTGGTCCCAATCTTTCTTGCCAAGACTGGCGGAAAAGATTCCGGCTTCAAGGCCGTAGCTTTTGTATTTATCAAAGTTTTGTTCGACCAGTTCTTTGACGTGGGCCAAGACCAAGACGCGGCCTTTCGCGATGCGGGCCAATTCCGCGATCACCAAGCTTTTGCCGGCGCCCGTTGGCAGCACGATCACCGCGGGATCGCGGGTTTTGCGAAAATGTTGAAGCGTCTTGTCGACGGCATCTTGTTGATAAGAACGGAGTTTATACACGGCAGATAAGATACCGTAGGACGACGGATTTTTGCACAAAAATCACGCTATTGGCTTTGCCTTTTCGAATGAAGCTGCCTAGATTGCGGTTTCACAAATCACCAAAAGGGGACAGCCATGATGTCAGTCAGATATTTGGTCAAAGATGTCGAAACTTCGGTTCAGTTTTATACGAACTATTTAGGTTTTGATTTGAAACAGCAGTTTGGCCCGGCAATGGCGATCCTGACAAAAGGTGACTTTACACTTTGGCTGGCGGGACCACCGTCGTCGGCGGCTCAACCGATGCCCGACGGCCGCAAACCTGAACCCGGTGGCTGGAATCGATTTGTACTGCAGGTCGAAGATTTGGCTGGATTGGTGACGCAGTTGAAATCCCAAGGCACACATTTTCGCAATGAAATCCTGAAAGGACCTGGCGGATATCAGATCCTGGTTGAAGATCCGTCTGGAAATGTCATCGAACTTTTTCAGCCGCTTTAAATCCGGCGATCATTCGCCGAATGTATAAGAGATCGAGTAATTGGTGATCTTGACATCGTCGAAGGCCTTGTCCGGTAGGGCTTTCGAATAAATATTGAGACGAAGCGCCTTCCAACCCAGAAACAATCCAAATCCTGTAAATGAACTTTTCATTTCCACCTTGTTTGGAGTTGTTGGTTCGTCTGGGCACATGCCGCTAAAACCTGCCGCCGAATCACTGAGTGTCATCGTCTTACAGCTGGGGCTGAGATCATGCATGTACAGAAAGTAAGGATTGATCACCAGATTATCCACACGAAATTTCAGCTGAACTCCGCCATAAGCCCCGTAAATTGTGTCATCCAAAGTGTAAATCGTGTTCGAGCCTGAAACATTGAATGTCGAACTGACTTTGATGGCGGCAGGCCCTAAGAATGCTCCAGCGCTGAACGGGGATTTCGATTCACCGATAAATCGATAACTGGGTCCTGCAGCAAAGGCGAAGGATTGGGTTTTGATATTTTCAATCCGAGCAGTCGGTTGCCCGGTCAGTCCGACTTCGATCTCGCCAGTTAATGAATCGCCGCCCACGATGCCGAACCAACCCAATCTTCCCGAGCTGGGAGAGCTGACACCCAAAGCACCTGACAGACCTTTCACTTCTCCTCGGTAAGAGACCACGGATCCCGGTTGTGTGTCGTCACCGACGACCTTGGCCACCATGTAACCAGTCTGCGGAGAATAGGTCGTCCTTCCGCCTTCTAAATTTGGAATCGGAGGCGAAACCAAAAGTTCTTGCGCGCCAGCCACAGAAGCACGAGCGCCAATATCTGGGGTAAAAGCCGCCATCGCCTGATGAGCCGTCAAACCAAGTAGCAAACTGAGAATGAAGTTTTGAAAAAGCGGGGTTTTTTGCATGACTTATCATAAGGGTAGAGAAGCCTCGATGAAAATCGCCAATGCCCAAGCTCCACTTTCGTCCTGGGTATTTCTGCCTTACATATTGTTAAACATCCTTCGAATCTTACGTTGATTCGAAAACCGCACATCACGCGGCTTGGTGCTAAAGTAATTGCATCGCGAGACTTCAGGCTTTCGCTGTCCTCGGTGCCATGCCGGAATGATGTCCTGATTCCGGCGAAGGATTTTTTTCTGTTGCTGCTCTTGCTCGAAACTTAATTCATCCAGCGAAATCTCGATCGCTGTGACGGAATAGGAATCCCGTCGTTTACGAAATAGGTTTGTGTCGTAAGCGGCCCAGCTTAAAAATGAAAAGAGTAATAATACGGTCGTTCGCATGCGAACCTCTGCGCGGTGTGAAATGGGAAATAGATGGAAAACGGCGGCAGAGATTCTGGCTCATGACGGACTCCTGAATAGAAATAAAAATGTCTTTAAATATTTAGAACGGGATTTTAGAATTGAGGACGAGGCTTACTTGCTCATGGTGAGACCATCATAGCATAGTTCCTTCGAATAACTCCACTGCTTTGTGATGGATCTGATCTAAAAGGAGACAAATGGACGAAAGCTCTTTTGAAGGAACCTTGGTACTGGAAAAGCTGGCCGAAATCGGCAAAGTCGATGCATTCTTTGAAGCCATTGATTCGGACGACTTCGGCCGCGCCAAAGCTTTGATGAAAAAAGCGAATGTCGATGCGGAAACGATTGCGACTGTTCTTCAAAAAATGTCCGATGCCGACGGCGAACAATAAGAGGTGAGTTTGTGATACATAAAGGTTCATGTCTTTGCGGAGCCGTCAGTTTCGAGGTCGCCGGAGAAATTCCGGCACCCAGTGCTTGTCACTGTACGAACTGCCGAAAACATTCGGGTCATTTTGAGGCTTCAGCCGACATTCCAAGATCAGCTGTGACTGTGCATGGATCCGACAAGGTGACGTGGTATCATTCGTCTGAAAAAGTGCGACGGGGATTTTGTTCGATCTGTGGATCTTCTTTGTTTTGGGATCCGATTCATAAAGATTGGACCGCCATCGCCATGGGCGCTTTCGATAAGCCAACAAACACAAAATTAGTACGGCATATTTTTGTAGCCGATAAGGGCGATTACTACGACATCGCCGACGGACTGCCGCAAAATCAGCAGTAAAGTTTTCGAGTGCTAAGGATTTCGAACGCAGTTGTAATCCAAAAGAATTCGGGTGCCGCCATCGACGATTTCAAAATCGGTGACGCGGATCGCGTTTAAGTCCAATGAAGCGAAGTCCACAGCCGCCCATTTGGCCGTTGTGAATCGATCACTTTCAGCTGTCAATGCAATCTGACCACCATCTGCCAATAACATTCCGTATTTTTTCAATGCTTTGGCGACGACTTGTGCAGCCGGCTTAAGAACAGAAATATTAAACGACGATTTTAAACGAAAACGCATCCCATAGTAGGGAGCAGTTCCGGTCGATGATGGCGAGCCCGCATGGGTCGCCGGGTGAACGAAGTAATTTTTCTTCATGCGGTTGTTGGGAAGAATAAATCGAATGGCATGATTGATTTCACCGGCCGCGATTTCATCAGCATTGAACAGCAAAGGTGCGATCGGATATCCAGCCGCATCGGTGCTGGTGCACTGATCACCACGCCCATCAGCTGGATACACTTTGGAAAGATCCCACAGGATTCCGCACATCGATTGAAGATTGCCGCCGGTGTAGTTGGAGTTTCCGGATTCCCACAGCTGCTTCGTCGTGCGATTGACGACCAGAATGTGGCAATCGCCGCCATGGGCACAGGTGTAACCCGCTTCGCCTTCAATCGCGCCACCGGTGGGAAGCGGAAAGGTCGTTAGGTTGTCACAGTCAGGAGAGTAGTAGCCAGCTTTTTTGGAAAATGGAACCATCGGTGTGGAAGCATTCGCTTGCAACACCATGAAACTGAAGTCGACTTCGAATTTGTTGCTGTTACCCCAACCACCAGCCGTGTTCAGCCAATTGATGATCGCCGTTGATTGCGAATCCAGCGCAGCGCTTGAAATATCTTGATACCAGATAGCTCCGTCAGGGAAGTAGCGATTGCTGACCGTCGTGGTGGTGACTGAAGTCGTCGTTGTTGTGGTGGTCGTTGCTCCGCCGATATCAAGATTCGCTTCCTCTTCAAGGCCAACGGATTTTCCATTGTATTTACAGCCGGCGGAAATCACCACGAAAGCCAGTAGCATCCAAAACCATGAAGGTGCCAGTCGCTTAGTAGTAAAGAGCAATCAGACCTCCAATATTTGTCAGAGTTAGCTTGTCGGTGAGATCGGTGGCGTCGCCGCCGCCCAGTTGCTCTTTTGAAAATTCAACGGATTGGTATTTCACGCCGAAGACAAACTTTGATTTCCACTGATAAAGAATTTCCGCACCAAAACCAGAAGGACCTTTGTAAGTGATCTCTTGTCCAGCCGCATTTCCGATGGCCAATTTGTAATCGCCCATCATGATGGCCTCGCCAAGAAAGATCCACTTTTTACCTTCGTAGCCAATGACAGGGGAGAAAGGAATGATCCAAGTACCGCGGCGATTTCCAGAAGTGTCCGAAGGTTCTGAAATCTGCTCGACCATCGAGTAGCTGGCGCGGGCGCCGAGCAAAATGACTTTCTTCAATCTCAGTCCGCCAAAGCCACCCAAGGTAGTGACGAACATATCTGTGTTTTCAGTTTGGGAAACAACGACGGTACCTTTGGCGCCCATCAGATCGATGCCGCCAAAATAATCCAGCGCCCAACAATTAGGGGCGCTGATCAAAAGCAAAATTGAAATGAGAAACTGTTTCGGAATAACTCTGTTCTCCGTCTAACAGTCTAAGCGGAACCCAGAGAACAGATCTATGAAAATTACCGGCCGCCCCGACGGCCAGATCCGCCGCTGCGATTTCCGCCGCCGCCATGACCACCACTGCGATTTCCGCCGTGACCTCCGCCACCACTTGGACGGCGACGTCCGCCGCCGCCTCCACGTCGAGGTCGACGTCCGCGGCCACCGCCACCATCACGCTGACCTTCGATCAGGGCTTTGGCTTTACCGACGCTCATGACTTTGGACTGGGCTGCTGAATCGGAATGGTAAGGATGATCGATGACGATTGGAATTTGCTGACGAGTCGTTTTCTCGATTGCGTAAAGATAAGACTTTTCTTCTGCCGTACAGAATGAAATCGCATCGCCTTCAGTTCCCGCACGCGCCGTACGGCCGATACGATGAACATAATCTTCGGGCACATTCGGAAGATCAAAGTTGATCACATGTGTGATGCCATCAACGTCAATTCCGCGCGAAGCAATATCAGTTGCTACCAACACGCGGACTTTGTCTTTCGTGAAATCTTCAAGTGCACGCTGACGAGCACCCTGAGATTTATTTCCGTGAATGGCCGCCGAAGTAATCCCGTTCGTCTCGAGCTTTTCAGAAATACGGTTCGCCACGTGTTTCATGCCAGCGAAAACCAAAACCTTGTACAGGTCGTTGCTTTTCAAAACATGAATCAACAAGGCCATCTTGTCTTTTTTTTCAACGAACATCACATGTTGCTGAATGCGCTCGACCGTCGTTGCAGGCGGCGTGACTTCGACTTTTTTAGGATCTTTCAGAATCGAATGCGCCAGTTTCTGAATTTCTCCTGGCATTGTTGCCGAGAACAAAAGCGTGTGACGTTTCTGTGGCAGCAAAGGCAGAACTTTTTTGATGTCATTAATAAAGCCCATGTCCAACATGCGATCGGCTTCATCCAAAACAAAAATTTCGATGTGATCCAGTTTCAAATGCTTTTGCTGAATCAAATCCAGCAAACGGCCTGGTGTTGCCACCAACACATCAACCCCTTGAGCCAATTCGCGAACCTGATTACCTTGGCCGACACCGCCGAAGATGACGGCATATTTTTGGCGAAGATTTTTTCCGTAAGTCTCAAGACTTTTCTGGATCTGAATCGCAAGTTCACGTGTCGGTGTCAGGATCAAAGCGCGCGGAGCCCGTGGCTGACGGTGGGTGCGGCGCTCGTGCAGAAGATTGATGATCGGAAGGCAAAAAGCTGCCGTCTTGCCAGTTCCTGTTTGCGCGATTCCCAAAAGATCATGCCCTTCCAAAATAAATGGAATGGCCTGTTGTTGAACCGGAGTCGGCGCTTCGTATCCGGTGGCCTTGATGGCCTCTTGGATCGGTGCGATCAGATTCAGGTCCGAGAAAAGAGTTTTAGATTCAGCCTCAGGAGCGGCTTCGGATTTCGGTCGATTGAATAAATTCAGCAATTTCATGAGGGGCCGTCTTACCACCGCCAGGGGGTATTCACAATGTAAAACACCCCAGCCAGATCCAACCTACGTTATTCTATGCAAAACGACTTAAATTCGGCTGAATTTTCATGCTAGCGTAAAGCCTATGATCGAAACAATTCCCAGCCATGTCGCCATCCTGGTTCCTTCAGCCCGCAAGGCCGCTGATTATCTATCAAAGTTTGGATTTGGGATTGGCCCGGAAGAAAAGTTCGAAGGCGAAGGAACTTGCGAAATCTATGTCGAGTACGGCAAAGGAAATTCGCTTCTTTTGATGGAGCCTCTTAAGGCCGGTCCGTATCGCCGCGCGATTGAAAAGCGAGGGCCTGGATTGCATCATCTGGCGATCAATGTTTTGCAAGTCGAAGAGTTCATCGAGTCCTTGGCCGGCTCGGGTTGGCTGTTGCATCCGAAAAGTTTGAAAATGATCCAGCAATCAAAGACCGCCTATCTTGCGCGTCCCGGTTTTCCAGGGTTGATTGAAGTTCAGCAAAAGGAAAAGCTGATCAGAAATCCAAATTTCGTAACTGAAGTGTCCGTGCCTTTTGATTCCAAACTTGTGGGTCTTGTTCAAAGCATTGGTCTGCAGTCCATCGTCAAACCATCAAACGGGGAATCTCGATTGGTGGTCGGCGGCCAGACGATTGAGTTGAGAAGTCTTTTCTAATATTAATTATTACTTTTGACCAGCGGAGTTCGAGAAGAACTCGCTCAATAAATTCTTGTGGCGAATTCTGTGTCTCATTTTGAGACCATTGTCGAGTCTGGCTGTGTTCGCTCGAGGTCGATGAGACAATATTTTTATCAACAAAATTTTAGAACTACGTAAAACTATTGAAGACTGACACAAATCATAAGGAGCAGTATGCGCGATCCACTTCGTATTAAGGTCGTTATTGGTTGTATTGTCTTGGCACTTGGCATGGGAGTTTTATTCCAAAACTGTGCTGAAAGTAAATTCGTCGACCCCGATACCAGACACTCAGCGATCGCATTAGGCTACTGCCAAGAATGTAAAGACGAATCCGGAAGTGGACTATCTTGTCGCAAAGATACGGAATCTGCTTTCTCTTCTTGTAACTATGAAGCTTGTAATCCAGGTCTTCAAATGCAAAGCCGATCTTGCGTGTTGGTGGTTTGTGAAGCGGGATCCGTTGCGAACTGTGAAGTTCCACACGGTGAAGGCCGCCGAATCTGTAACGCCGGTGGTGTCGGATACAGTCCGTGTGCCGTCATTGAGTGTGAATCTGGCTACAAAGTTTCCGACGACAATAAAAAATGTATAAAAGTCGAAGGCGAGCCAGAACCTGAGACGACCACCACAACGTCGACAACAACCACGACAATGCCGACGGATGAAGAGACAACTACGACAACCACAACGACTTCAACGACAACAACACTGCCTCCAACCGAGCCAGTTTGTACGCCGGGAGCTCACCGAGATTGCAGTACCGATTCGACTTATGGATCAGCGACTTGTAACGGTGATGGAATGGCTTACGGCGCCTGTGAAATGGGTGATTGCAAACCGGGCTACCATAATGAAGGTGGATCTTGTGTTGCCAACTCTTGTGAACCTTCGTCGGTGACACCTTGTACGTCGGGTGCTGGTTACGGCTACAAAACTTGTAACAGTATCGGAAGCGGCTGGGGAACTTGCGAAATCAATAGTTGCCAACAGGGATACAAATTGAAAGACGGAGTTTGTACGGTTCATGCTTGTGATCCGGGCACCGAAGCGGTCTGTGATTTCGATCATGGAACGGGAGTGAAGATCTGTAATCAAAATGGTTCGAACTATGGATCTTGCCAACTTGTTGCATGTCAAACGGGTTATCAAATCCAAGGCAACCATTGTGTCGAGCAAGTTTGCTCGCCAGGATCGACGACTTCTTGTGTTGGCGAAAGCGGCACCGGAGTGAAAACTTGTAACAACAACGGAATGGGTTACGGCAATTGCCAGCTGACCACTTGCGATCCGGGATTCAAACTGAAAAACGGAATGTGCGTGGCGGAAGACAGCTGCGACGACGGTGAGACGGTGGCATGTACTCAGCAGAACGGAACGGGATTGAGAACTTGCAATACAGCCAATCATAAATTCGGTCCGTGCTTCTTGAATGCATGTAATCCGGGTTACGAGCTGGTGAACCAAAATGGCAACGCTTGTAAGAAAGTGAAATAGGGAAGGCCTGATAAATGCGAATTAAACCACTGCTGCTTGTGACGGCTTCTTTGTTTTCTTCTTCGGCATTCGCAAATATTTGCGGGACGGATTACCAGAACTTCAACCCGACGACAAACGGGTTGGATTTCGTCACGGTTCAATCTTCGGAAACGCTCAAGCCCTGTATCATCAATATGGGCTTGTTCTTTAACTATGCGGCGAACTCGCTGACCTACAGCCGGACTTTGAACACAGGATTTCAAAACGGACAAAAAGGTCATGATAAGACTTTGGGTGCCGATCTCAGTTTGGGGATGGGCCTGACGGATCGTTGGGATATCGGATTGAATGTGCCAATGATCCTGAGCCAAACAGTGGAAGACGATTACTATGTGGCTTCTTACGGAAACACCGGGGTCACCGAAATCAAAATGAACACCAAGTATCATCTGATGGGCGATGACAGCGGCGGATTGGCTGCGATCTTGTCGGTGAATAAAAATCTGATCGCGGACAATCCGTTTGCGGGAAAAGATGCAGGACCGACTTGGAATTTAGAAATGGCGGCGGATACAACCTTGGCGGAAAAATGGGCTTTGGGTGTGAACTTGGGTTACCGATGGCGCAACAAGGGTGATCAGGTTCCAAATACGCCGTTTGTTCCGATGGGAAATCAGTGGATCTACTCGACAGCACTCAGCTACTTGGTTTCATCACTGGATACCAAAGTGATTGCGGAAATTTACGGCAGTAAACCTGTCGAACGCATCGACCAGGACACGGATCGATCGATGAACTCGTTAGAAGGTCTGGTGGGTATTAAGTACGATGCGACTTCCAGCATGGCGATTCACGTCGGTGGAACAACCCAGTTGGACAATTCAATGGGTGGACCGGATTGGCGAGCTTATGTGGGAATGAACTGGGCCTTTGGTGCAGGCTGTGAACAAAAACCAGAAGTGCCACAAGCAACACCGGTTGCGACAAGCGATCCCAACAAACCTTCATCTGTTGAAGAAATCAAACTGGGTGTCGAGCTTCTGTTTAAATGGAATACCGAAACTGTCGACGAAAAAGTTTTCGGCGATTTGGACACCTATTTCCAGCAAGTTTTCCGCCGTCCATTTGATCGTTTGGTGGTGGAGGGTCACACA
>CBIHPB010000038.1:0-16461 GCA_966211485.1 uncultured Bdellovibrio sp. | reverse complement strand
TGGTCACGCGGAGTTAACATTTTTCAGAAACTGAGAATTGCGGACATCGGTGATTGTCCGGTGGTGCCGATTGATCAAAAACAGACTTACAAAAAAATCGAAAAATTTGTCGGCCAGGTGGTCGCAAAAAACAAGCGCATCATCTGGGTGGGCGGAGATCATTCGACGACCTTGCCGGTGTTGCGTGCATTGAAACGCCAATACAAGAAGCCCTTGGGCTTTGTGCATTTTGATGCTCACCTGGATACTTACCCGGCGGCATGGGGACAAGAGTACCACCACGGGGCTTTTGCCAGACATGCGGTGGAAGAAGGTTTGGTGGATCCGAAGAAGATGATTCAGCTGGGAATTCGCGGGCCATTGGCGGGGGGCGATGATCTGGATTTTATTCGCAAGAATAAAATCACAGTGAAAACAGTTGATGATGTGAGATCGGGGACGCTGGAATCTTTTTGCAAATCACTGCCGGATTTTGGTGATACACCTGTGTACATCAGCTTTGACGTCGATTGCTTGGATCCCGCTTATGCACCTGGAACTGGAACGCCAGTTGTGGGTGGGCTCACGACTTATGAGACTCAGCGGATTTTGCGAGCTTTGAAAATTCGGAATTTGGTGGGCGGAGATGTCGTTGAGATCTCGCCACCTTTTGATCATGCAGGCATCACGTCGCTGGTTGGAGTCGACGTGATGTTTGAAATGCTTTGTATTATGGCCGAATCGGGAGACCGGGCTTAAGCGGCGATTTTGTGACCGCATTCCGAGCAGAACTTGGCCTGAGGCTGAATTCCGGCTTGGCATTGCGGGCAGCAAGGACCTTCGGTTTTCTTCTTCGCCTTGGTTTCGTCCTCGGTCATATCGACAAAGCCTTTTTCGTTCCACTTGTCGATCTCTTTTAAAATCTTCCAGATCTTCATCGTCGTTTTGAACTCGCGCAGTTCAAATTGAAGAACAACCGTGCCATCCGAGCGCGCCTGTCGTTTGGCGAAGATTCCTTTTTGTTCCAGACGCACGAAATGATCCGAGTTGAGATTGATTCCGAATTCTTGCTTGAAGCGCTCCATGGTCTTTTGGAAATCCAAGGTCACAACACCGTGACGATCCACTTCCAAACCTTCGGTCACAGCCACCAAGTTGCCAAGCAAAGTCGCGCAGCTGTCGTCGACTTTCAGCACTTCGGATTTGGTTCCGCCTTTGAAATAGTAATACTGATAGAACTCGAAGAAGGCTTCCACGGCGCTGAGATCATGCAAATGAACTTTCATGATCTGCTCGGGCCCTTCGGGATCTTCAGGAGGACGGCCCATTTCAAACTGCGCAAGCTTCAACTTCACCAACAAGCACAAAGCCTGTTCGAGACGTTTTGGAGATTCTCCGAACATGCGCTGTGAATACTGTTTGTAAAGTGTCCAGTCGACAGTCACTTTGTTAGCATCTTTCGCGTCTTTTGTGCCTTTGTGATTGGCCGTGTGAAAGACGGTACCGAAAATTTTAGCAACCTGATCTTCCGGACAAGGGCTGGCTTCTTTTTCCATGCGATAAGTCTTCAGATCGTTGGCCAGTGTCTTCACGCGATCAGCTAATGACTTCACCAGAACTTTGATCATCTGTGGAGAGGTCTCAACCGATTGCTTGTAGGCATCCAGTGGGATTTCCAGAAGTTTGGTTTCCATCGTGGCAACAGCCGAATGAGTGTAGGTGCCGGCACCAGTCAGGCCTTGCTCGCCCAAAATTTGAGAAGCCCCCAAGGTCATCAGGTCGATATTTTTCTTTGGTCGCTGAATGCAGACGCTGACAGCGCCGCTTTGGATCAACTGAATGTTCTGAATTTTATCGCCTTCTTTGAAAAGGTATTCGCCTTTTTTGACCACTCGATTGGGAGCCGACATGAAATCCTCCTACAGACGTGAAACTTATCGGATTTTGCGGCAACAGAGATAAGGCTGGATTGCGAAGTCTCAGTTTGAGATCGCCGGATTTCGATGGAAATTTAAGATTGGATCAATAGCGAGAGAGCTCGGGCTGTACTTTTTCGATCCATTGAAGAATTCCGCCCTCGAGATTCTGGCAGTGAAATCCTTTTTGAGTCAGAAGTTCGCAGGCCTTTCGGCTGCGACCACCGGATTTGCAATACACCACGACTGGCGTCTCTTGCGAAAGCCGGGTCCAGTTTGTGCTAAGTTGAGCCAGCGGGATGTGCAGGCTTCCCGGAATCTGGCAGATCTCGCGCTCGAAACCTTCGCGGACATCCAGCAGCTGAAACTTCGGAGAGCCCAGTTGAGCTTGAAGCTGCTGAGGAGAAATGCCGGCGATCGCTTCGCAGGTGAAAACGATCTCTTTCATTTCGCGAATGGAAGGCTGGTTTCCGCAGAGAGGGCAGTCGGGATTTTTACTGATCTCCAGGTTGGTCCAGTTCATCTGAATCGCATCGTACAAGATCAGCTGGTGAGTTTCGCTATGGTGAAGTCCCAAAATCAGTTTGAGAATCGCTGTGGCTTGCAAAGAACCCATCATGCCAGGCAGAACACCCAAGACTCCGGCTTCTGCACAGGAAGGAACTTGGCCCGCCGGTGGAGGCTCGGGATAAAGACATCGATAGCAGGGGCCGTTCTTTAAATTGAAAACAGAGAACTGTCCTTCGAACCCCAAGATCGAAGCCGAGATCAAAGGCTTCCCAGCGAAAAAGGCCGCATCGTTCACGATGTAGCGAGTGGAAAAATTGTCCGCGCCGTCGCAAATGAAATCGTATTTGGAAAAAATCTCTCGGGCGTTGTCGGCCGAAAGGCGGTGATTGTAGGATTCGATTTGAATGCTGGGGTTTAGGTCGAGCAATTTCTTTTTGGCGACCTCGGCTTTGGACTGACCCTGATCGGATGTCGAAAACAGAATCTGGCGGTGCAAGTTCGAGTTGTCCACAATATCAAAGTCGATCAAACCGATCCGGCCCACACCAGCAGCTGCTAAATAAAGACTGGCGGGAGAGCCCAAGCCACCGACACCCACGATAAGGACCGAGGCGTCTTTCAGCTTTTGCTGTCCGGCTTCACCGACCTGTTCCAAGGTCAATTGGCGGCTGTATCGTTTCAACTCTTCTTTTGATAACGCCATCCAAATAATTTAGTCTAAGCAGGTGATGAAATCCACCGTCAAAGTCCACCTCACCGCAAATTTGCAAAAATATTATTCGAAACCGCAATTTGAAATCGAGGCCAGCAGCGTTTTGGATCTTCTCAAAAAAATGGATCTCGAGCGCGCGCATTTTTCGACTTACATCCTGGAAGATGATCAGACGGTTCGTCGCCACGTGAATATTTTCGTCAACGGAAAGTTGTTACCGAAAAATGAAACCGGGACGTCGCTGAAATCCGGCGACACCGTTCACATCATGCAAGCCTTGTCAGGAGGTTAGAAATGAAAGCCATCCTTGCGACCCGAAAGGGAATTATCATTCTGAAGAAAACGCCGTCAGGCTGGGATTTCGAACGCACTCATTTCGATGGCGTTCGAGCAACCTATGTGGCGGTCGATCGAAAATCAAAAGTGATTTGGGCGGGGCTGAATCACGGTCACTGGGGACCCAAGCTGCATGTGTCGAAAGATCACGGCAAAACATTTCAAGAGGTCGGTATTCCGCAGTTTCCTGATGGTAAACAGAAACTGAAAGAGTTCTGGGCCTGGACCAAGGACTCGAAGGGCCGCATGTATGTGGGAACCGATCCGGCTTCGCTTTTCTACAGCGATGATGAAGGAAAATCCTGGAAGATCTGCGAAGGCTTGGAAAAAGTTGAACACAAGGATCGTTGGTTTGGCGGCGGCACTGATGGCTCGGCTTTGCACAGCATTTTGGTCGATCCGAAAGATGACAAACACATTGTTGTCGCGATCTCCGTCGGCGGTGTTTTGGAAACTCGCGATCGCGGTCAAACCTGGAAGTATATCAACAACGGATTGCAGGCGGATTTCATGCCAGACCCAAATGATCCGGTGGTGCAAGATCCGCACATTGTCGAGATGGCACCCAGCGATCCGGAAATTTTGTGGCAGCAAAATCACTGCGGAATTTTTAAGTCCGACGATTTCGGCCAGAACTGGCAGAACCTCAGCAAATCGAAGGGCCTTGTGTCGGCTTTCGGTTGGGCTGTCGCTGTCGACGAAAAAGATCCAAAGATTGCTTACACGATTCCGGCCTTGTCAGACGAGACTCGTGTCCCGGTGAAAAAAAAGCTGGTTGTGCAAAAGACAACCGATGGTGGAAAGACTTGGAAGATTTTGAAAAACGGTCTTCCGCAAAAGTACAACTATGACATCATCTACCGACATGCGTTTGCGAAGGCCGAGAAGAATTTGATTTTCGGTTCCAGCACGGGAAATGTTTATTTCTCGAAGAACGCCGGTCAGCAGTGGAAGCAGCTCAAGTACCAGCTGCCGCCGATCTACGCGCTGAAGTTTTACTGATAAATAAGAGCTTAGATTTTCGGGTGAGGCTGGGCCGCCAAGGATTCTTTGTAGCTCAAGCCCGCCGGAGATAGCGTCAGCTCGAGATCCATTCCGTGCGACATGTAGGCCAGAACCTCTTCGGCTGTGTAGCCGGCTCGTTGACCCAGAATTCGGTGCAATTGATTGAGATCGTCGCCCGCCGTCAGCAGTGGCAATTCGATTTCACCGCTGGTTTTCACCTGCGGCATTCCGATATCGGCCATCAAAGCATTGCACAGGCATTTGCGGCCTTTGGTCTCTTCGACCGAGCCGCCTTTTTTCAAGTAGTGATCGACCGGTTCCGCCGGGCAACGAAGACCCACTTTGCCATCCGTCAGGTAAGCATGGCGGAGATATCCCAGATCGCAGATCCGAGTTCGGGTTTCGTAGATCTCTTTTTCAGAGACGGTGCCGGCCAAGCGAACCGCTTTGAACGGGAAGCCAGTTGGCGATGAGACAGGATCTGTGAAAACCCAGCTTTTGTATTGTTCGGTGCGAATGCCATCCAAAACTTTGTTTTTCAAAACAGGATCGAGACCGGATTCTTCAGCAAATGCGAACAAGGTTCCCACTTGCACGCCATTTCCGCCGGCATCCAGAACGGACTTCAGTTTTTCAGGAGTCGCATACGATCCGGCGAACCAAAACGGAAGACCGATTTCGCGCATGTCAGAGAAGGCCACTTCATCGCGCGGACCGTAGATCGGCTCGCCCAAATCATTCAGTTTCATCGGCCCACGAGGAGGCGCATTGTGACCGCCGGCCACAGGTCCTTCGACGATAAAGCCATTCACTTCGCCCGTGGATTTGCGTTTGAGGCTGGTGGCCAGAACCGCCGAAGACACAATCGGGAAGAAGAATGGCCGCTTCAATGGTGCGGCCAATTTTCCCTGCATGATGACTTCGGGTTCCAAGACGGTCCAGAAATCAGTGTCCGCAGGAGCGCCCTCAACCGGAATTTTCAAGCGAGCTGGCAGATGTTGGCTGAGCAGATCCAAAGCGCCTGGAATTTCACGCGGAATCCCTGCTCCCATCACAACGTAATCGACATCCGCCAACAGACCGCCGTAGAGACAAGCGAGATTGGGGAGCTGAATTTTTTCGAGAAGATTGAGGCCGACCAATCCGCTGTGGCCTTCTTTTGCCAGATAAACTTCGACGAAAGAAGCGGCGACTGTCAGTTGCAAAAGGAAATCCGAAGACTTCATTTGAAACATCGGCGACAGTTTGTAAGGAGCGGTCGGTTTCTTGCCGCCTTCGACGTAATAAGTTTCGAGAATTTTGTTGGCGATATCCTGATTTGGAAAGGCCTTCAGGGCCCGTCGTTGGCTTCCATCCAAATCACCGTCTTGCAGGCGGCGAACCAAAACCGAGTTGATCGCCGTTCCAGAAACGATTCCCAACTGCCCGGCTGTCGAAACAGCTCGCGCCAATTTCCAATTGGACACGGCGATTCCCATGCCACCTTGAATGATCTGCGGATGAGGTCGAAAAGAAGAATTGGGAGTCTGCGCCATTCGCAGCCAATTTCTTGTTTCTTGGGTCCCAGGTCAACATCAGAATTGCCGGAACCCGAAGTATTTTGGCAGCTTACTGCGAAATTTCAGGTCCGCGGCGATAGAATGAAGGATTTTGTGCCGTTTCCTCGATATCGCCTGCATTGTCAGCAATTTCTCCAGGAGGGCGCAGGCCTTTCTTTTTGATTTTTTCCACCAGCGTCGTACGGTTCAAGCGCAGCAAAAGGGCCGCTTGATTGCGATTCCAGCCGGTTTTTTCCAAGGCGCGCAAAATCAGATTGTTTTCAAATTGATCGACGGCCGAGTTGAAATCCAAACCATTGTCCGGAATATCGAATTGCACTGGATCCATCGATGTCGACGCAGCTGTTCGGTATTTGGCCGGCAGATCGTTGATTTCGATTTGTCCATGGCCTTTCAGAATTGTCAGACGCTCGACCAAGTTTTCCAGTTCACGGATATTTCCCGGCCAGCCATAGTTCATCAGACATTCCATCGTATCCGGAGAAACGCCCGTCAGTTTGCGGCCTTTGTTTTTATTGAATTGTTCCATGAAGTGAGAAAACAGAAGCGGGATATCAGCTTTGCGTTCACGCAAAGCCGGAATTGCCAACGGAATCACGTTCAGGCGATAGAAAAGATCTTCGCGGAATTTTCCAAGCTCGACTTGCTCTTCCAAATTTTTATTTGTCGCCGCGATCACACGCACATTCACTTGCACGGTTTTGGTGCTTCCCACGGGCTCGAAACTTCTTTGCTGCAAAGCCCGCAGCAGTTTCACCTGCAGGGAAGGCTCGAGATCTCCAATTTCGTCGAGGAAGATCGTTCCGCCGTCCGCCATTTCAAAACGGCCGACACGATTGGCGATGGCGCCAGTGAAGGCCCCTTTGACGTGTCCAAAAAGTTCGCTCTCTAAAAGTTCTGCGGGGATAGCGCCACAGTTGATGGCAACAAATGCCTGATCCGCACGGGGAGAGTTGTAATGAACAGCGCGGGCAACCAATTCTTTTCCGGTTCCGCTTTCTCCAGTCACCAGAACTGTTGAATCCGAATCGGCGACACGCTCAACTAAGGAGAGAACGCTTTGGATGCCTTCGCTTTTGCCGATGATTTGTTCAAATTGGTATTTTTTGTGAAGCTCGGTGCGCAGCTGATGGTTTTCTTGCTGCAATTTTTTATGAGTCAGAGCCTTTTCCACCAGGCTCATCAGCTCTTCCATATTGAAAGGCTTGGTGATGAAGTGAAAAGCGCCTTTTTGAGTCGCACGGATCGCCGATTCAATCGTTCCATGTCCGGTGAGGATGATCACTTGGCAATCCGGGTGAATGCCTTTCAAGTGAGTCATGAGATCAATGCCGTCGCCGTCGGGAAGATTGAGATCGACCAGCGCCAGATCCAAAGCCTGATCACCCTGACAAAGCATTTTCGCTTCGTCGCCACGATTGGCGGTGATCACGCTCAAACCTTTTCGATCGAGAATTCTAAAGAGAGCTGTTCGCAAACTTGATTCGTCATCGACGATCAGAACACGAGAAGAGCGCATGAACCTTCCTTCCATGGTAGGTCTAACAGTTGGCTTCGATATATTCAGATTAATGGATTCTTGACAGACCTGTCAAAAATCCGCGGCCAATTCGCGGCTTCAGGCCTGAAAAACTGGACGAGGAAGAGTCATTTGCGCCAACCGAAAAGGTTGAGCACGGGAAGAAATTTCTAGGTGTCCGCCATAGTCGTGAATGATTTGCCCAGCGACCGACAAACCCAGACTAGGAGCGGATTCGCCTGCTAGACCGTTGTCCAAGATGTGGATCAGATATTCAGATTCCTTCACATCCATTCGCAGCTCGATCAAGCCCTGAAAGCCTCTCTGAGTTTGTGACTTTTCAATCAAAGAATCGATCGAAGCCTGTAGCAAATTTCGCACGGCCTGGGAAAGCAGATTGATGTGGCCTTTGAAAGGCATGGCATCAGCCGGGAGATTCATTTTCACTTCGATTCCCCTGGACTTTGTTTGAAGTTCAACGATTTTCACCGCTCGCTGCAGGACTTCGCGCAGATCCAGGTCGGCCTCTTCGTCGACCCCGGGATTTCGAGTGAAGCCCAAAAGGTTTTGCACGATGTCCTTGCACCGTCGCACACCTTCTTCCATCGACGAGATATCTTCGTAAAGAGAATCGGTTGGTTTCAAATCCATTTTGATCAGCTGAACGAAAGATAGAATTCCGCCCAATGGATTGTTGAGCTCGTGCGCGATGCTGCTGCCGATGGTTCCGATTTCCGCCAGGCGCGCGCTCTCCAAAATTTTTCGCTCCATGCGAACTTGCTCGGTGACGTCATGATAGAGATTGACGAACACCGTGGTCTGCAAGGGGTCGACGGGCACGGGCTGACTGTAAACATCGTAGGTGACTTTGTCCGCCAGCTTCGATTTGGCGATATCCAGGCGAAAGTTTTTTCCAAGCTCGCAAGTCAGACACGGGCTTTCGCGCTGAAATAGAATCTGATAGCACTTTTGGCCCATGATCTGATCCGTGGAAAGTCCGGCTTTCTTCACAAATGCCGAATTTGTCTGAACCAGCTCATACTTTTGATTGATCAAGGCAACCGGATCCGAGACCGCGTTGAAGGTGGCCTGCCATTGCTCTTTCAATGTTTCGGATTCTTCCAGCTTGCTTTGACGGTCGAGTGCCAAAGAGATCGCTTCGCTCACCCGCAAAAGGAAATCAGATTCCTCTCGCTGAAAGGGGAGCGTGGGATTTCGGATAAAGAGAATCGAGCCCACCGGATCTTGCGAACGAAAGATCGGCGCTTGGTGAATGGCGAAACTATTCTGAGTGCGCCGCTGCTGGGTAAAAAACTGATCGTGCGGCTTGAGCAAAATGCGGATGCTTTCCAGCTGCAAGGTCGGTTGCAGCACCGAGAGAAGATTTTTTTCCATATCGCCGATGGATGAGGATTGGTAAATCGCGATCATGGCCTCGCGCAGGGATTCCCAGCGGGCATTGGCGATGTAGGTTTTTCGGCGCGTTTCCAGCAGGAAGTTCTGTCGTTTGCGCACGCGGTCTTCCAGGTCTTGATACAGCTGTTTCAGTTTTTCGTTTTGCTCTTTGACCAGGTTTTCCAGCTCTTGTTCCTGCTGGGCCATTTGAGCTTCTTCCAATCCGAAAACGAGATCCTTTTCGAGGTCATTCAAGCGCTGACGGTCGACAATGCGAAACACCGGATACTTATCGAAGATCGCCTGGAGATCTTGAATCGAGCTGTGATCATCCGAGACCATGACCATCTGAATGGTCGGATTTTTCTTCAGTAAAGACGAGGCGAGGCTTTCAAATTCGCTTGAGCGCATATCTTCCAAAGGCGCGCAGATCACATCATAAGTACCCTGCGCCAAATTTTCTTTCTGACTTTTCCACTGCACGGAAATGTCGGCACCCACATACAACGATGGCAAAGCTGGAAGACCTAAAATCAGAACGCTCGAGCTTACAGCCGGCATGTCGTTATCAATTCCTTGTGAGAATGGACCTCGAAGTCCGGTTTGTCTTCCGGAACGTCGATGCCTTCGTTCTGATGCTCGCCGTATTTAAACAGGCAAGTCTTGTAGCCGATCTTTTTGGCTTCGCGAATATCCGTCGAGCGCCGATTGCCGATGCTGAGCGCTTGCTCGGGATGAACTTCAAAATCGCTGACGATCTGTTGGAAGAAAAGACCTTTGGGTTTGGCCTGAGTCGGATCGGCAAAGAATTGCTCTTTGAAAAACGAACCGATGCCGAGAGATTTTACTTTTTGCATCTGTGCATCGATACGTCCTTGGGTCAGAAGTGTCAGGATGTAGCGATCTTTGAGATACTGCAGATTCGCGAGAGCATCTGCCATCAAAGGAAGCGGCTGTCGGATGCGGTCTTCGAAAGCTTGCGTGCGAGCAATCGGAATCAACAATGTTGTGGTGTCGAGAAGGGTGTCGTCGAGATCAAAGACAATCAGTTTGATTCCACTCATGCTTGCACCACTTTCTGCAGGCCGCTCGCAAAGCGGGGCCAGACTTGGGAAAGCTCGGATCGTTCTTGTTCTTCAATGCAGATCACAGGTGTGTGGCAGTCCAGCCAGCCATACTGGCCCAGGCTTCCGGGCGTCGGATAGCCGATGTCCTCGCGCACGTCGTAGCCCGATTCGCCGGCGGCTTTCATGGCCCAAGGTCTTCCGGTTTCGCCGGTGTAGACGACACAGGGCTCCCACGAGTGGAAATGAAAAATTACCTGCGGCCTGGTTTGTTCGATCAGCTGACAAAGCGCTTTGACTTCGGGTTCGCTGGTGGGGTGCGGGCCCGGATTGTAGCGCGGGGCTTTGATGTGCGAGCTCCAGTCGCGGCTGGGAAAATTTCGGTTCAGATCCACACCGTGACCGTTGGTGCGTTCATTTTTCGAATAGCCATCGACGTTCAGGCAGGGAATCAGAATCCACGAATGCAAACTGGAATTGTTGTTTTTCTGCAACCAGATGAGAAATTTCTGCGCGAGTTCGACTCCTTCGGGTTCATCGCCATGAACACCGCCGATAAAAAGCAACGGACGCCCCGCTCCGTGCTGTGACGAAAACAGCTCAATGCTTTTTCCGAGAGCAGAATGCGCCCAAGAAGATTGATGTAATATCGGGGAAGTCATGGTCTAATTGTCTCTATGAAAAGCGAAACAAACAAAGGAAAAAAGCAGGCCTGGACAGCGATTGTTTTGGCTGCTGGCAAAGGGACTCGAATGATGTCGCCATTGCCGAAAGTTCTGCATCCCGTCGCCGGCAAACCAATGCTGGCCAATATCGTCGACAGCTGCCGTGCCGCTGGAATCGATGACATTCGCATTGTCGTCGGACACGGTCTGAATCTGGTGAAATCTGTTGTCGAGCCTTGGGGCGTGCAGATTCATGTGCAGGCGCAACAATTGGGAACAGCGGATGCAGTGAAGTCAGCTCAGCCCGATTCGATCGAAGGAAATGTTTTGATTCTGAATGGCGATCATCCACTGATCGAGGCCGAAGACCTTCTGCAATTTATCTCCGAGTTTGAAAGCGGCAAGTTGGATGTGGGCGTTGTCACGGCCGAGCTGAACAACCCACGCGAATTCGGCCGCATCGTTCGTCACAAGGGAAATCTGGCAGCGATCGTGGAAGCGAAAGATGCGTCGACCGAGACTTTGAAGATTCGCGAAGTCAACACGGGCATCTACATGGTGAAGGCTGATGTTTTGTCGGACACTTTGCCAAAGATTCAAAACAACAACTCGAAAAAAGAATTTTATCTGACTGATTTGATCTCGATTGCTTTGGAAGACCAGCTGAAAGTGAACGCGATCAAGGGAAATAAAAAAGTTTCCGTTGGCGTGAATAATCAGGCCGAGCTGGCGCGCGCCACACGTTTGGTGTTCCGTCGCAAGGCCAAGAAATTGATGGATGCGGGTGTTTTGATGATCGATCCGGCTTCGACTTATGTGGAAGAGTCCGTGGAGATCGCGGCAGGTTCGGTGATCTATCCAAATGTTTACATTCGTGGAAATACCAAGATCGGTGCGTTCACCGCAATCGAAACAGGCTGCCACATTGTGGAATCCTTGATCGGTGAAAGTGTCACGATCAAAGCATACTCGTACATCGAACATTCCAAGCTGATGAACAAATCATCGGCGGGTCCGTTCGCGCGTCTGCGTCCGGATACGGAGATCGGTGAAGAGGCGCACGTCGGAAATTTTGTCGAGATGAAGAAAACCAAGTTCGGCAAAAAATCCAAAGCGGGTCATCTGACTTATTTGGGTGATGCGGAAATTGGCGAGAATGTGAATGTCGGTTGCGGCACGATCACCTGCAACTACGCCGTGGATCGCAGCAAGTACAAAACCAAAATCGGAAACAACGTCTTTGTCGGCAGTGACACTCAGTTTGTTGCGCCGATCACGGTTGGTGACAACGCGGTGATTGGATCAGGCTCGACGATTACGAAAGACGTGCCGGCGAACGCCCTGGCTGTGGCCCGCGGCAAACAGTTCGTCAAAGAAAATTACGTTCAGAAGAAAGAAGAAGCAGAGGCTTAAGTATGTGTGGAATCGTCGGCTATCTCGGCCCGCAAAATCCGAAAGACGTGATCGTCAATGGACTGAAGAAACTGGAATACCGCGGATACGACAGCGCCGGTGTGGCGATTCTGCATGACGGCCACTTCAAGCGCATTCGTGCTCAAGGCAAGCTCCGCAATCTGGAAGAGAAACTTCAGGGCGAAAATTTCAACGGTCACTTGGGCATTGGACACACCCGCTGGGCGACTCACGGTGTTCCTTCCGAGAAAAACGCACATCCGCACCAAGTGAAAGGCATCAGCCTTGTTCACAACGGAATCATCGAAAACTATCTTGAAATCCGCGAAGATCTTTTGAAGCGCGGGGCGCAGATCACTTCCGACACTGATTCTGAGTTGGTCGCTCATTTGATCGCGGAAGAAGTTGAAAAGCAGAAAGATCTTTTCAAATCCGTTCAAGTCGTTTTGCAAAAACTGCGAGGCGCATTCTCGATCTTGGTGATCTGGGATCAAAAACCTGAAGAACTGGTCGCTTTCAAAGATGGTCCGCCATTGGTTGTGGGCGTTGGCGACAAGCAGGTCTTTATCGTCAGTGACGTGCAGGCAGCTTTGCAGTACACGAAGAAATTCATTTATCTCGATGACCGTGAAATCGCTTTGGTGAAAAACGGCGACGTCCAAATTTTCTCAAGCAAGGGCGAAAAAGTTCAAAAGAAAATCGTCGAGCTGAATTGGAACGCCGATCAGGTTGAGAAAAAAGGCTATTCGCACTTCATGTTGAAAGAAATCTACGAGCAGCCACAAGCAGTGGCCTCGGCGATGGCTCCGCATTTGAAGTCGAATGGTTTCACAGTTCAACTTCACAATCTGGGCTTCGGCGGACATTCTCCACACGAGCTGGATAAAATCGAATCCAAAAGCGATTGGGAAAAAACGTCGCAGCTTTTCCGCGAAGTTCAACAAGTTTCCATCATCGCTTGCGGAACCAGTTACTATGCCGGCCAAGTCGGAAAGTACCTGATCGAAAGCATCGCGCAGATCCCGGTGGAAGTGGAAATCGCCAGCGAATTCCGTTACCGCAATCCAGTTCTTCGCAAACACACCCTGGTGATCACGGTTTCCCAAAGTGGTGAGACAGCGGACACCTTGGCGGCAATTCGTTTAGCGAAAGAAAAAGGCTGCCAAACGCTTTCAATCTGTAACGTGAAAAACTCGACGATCGATCGCGAGGCCCACGGACACCTGTACATGAATTCAGGTCCTGAAATCGGTGTGGCTAGCACGAAAGCTTTCGTCAGCACACTGACTTTGTTCAATCTACTGGCTTTGTCGATGGGTCACGTGCGTGGCACATTGGCTGCCGACAAAGAGCGCGAACATGTCGAAGCTTTGATGAAACTTCCGTCGCAAATGGAAGTCGTTCTTTCCTATGACAAATACTTCACTGAAGCCGCGACCAGCCTGAAGAAAGAATTCAAAGGCTTCTTGTACATGGGTCGCGGTGTGAACTATCCAATTGCAATGGAAGGCGCGCTGAAGCTGAAAGAGCTCGCCTACATGCACGCCGAAGGCTACGCAGCAGGGGAAATGAAGCACGGACCTCTGGCGCTGATCGATGAAAAGATGGCCGTTGTGATGGTTGTCCCAAGCGATGAGCTGTTCGAAAAAACCGTCAGCAATCTGGAAGAAGCAAAAGCTCGCGGTGGTAAGATCATTTCGATCGGCACTGGCGACAACGAAAGACTGCAAAAGATTTCCGAGCGCTATCTGTCGATTCCAAAGGCCCACTGGACCACGAATCCAATTCTGGCTGTGGTGCCACTGCAGCTGATGGCATTCCATTTGGCGAGCAGCCTTGGGTATGATGTGGATCAGCCGCGGAATTTGGCCAAGTCGGTGACTGTCGAATAGCCCTTTTCATGTGCAGGGACTGATCGCGATCCTTCAGTCCAAACATCTACTTCCGGGCTGACTGATTGTACATTTGGCAAAGATCGGTCAGCTGGATCGGAACAGGATGAGCTTTTGGCCGTTTTGGCCATGTCTTGATCGCTTCACTTGGAAGAATCTGTTCTGACGTCATCATCATCGCGAGGGATTTGAAATAGCCTCTTGTTTCGGTCCTGGTTTCGGTACCGATCAAAAATTGTAGAACTGGAAATGCGAAGGACTGAGACTGGTCTGTCTTTAAGACTTCTCCCCAGACCAGCTGGATGACATCGGTTCGAGGCATCATCTCAAGAGTCGTCGAAATATTTCGAATCGAAGGATTTGCCTTTCCTGCCCATGGCCTTGCTTTGCATTCAATACTTGGTTGCGAGGCGCCTGCAGCAAAACTTGGGATTGACGGCAAAGTTAACATCGAAAACATGGCGAAAAAGAATAGGGTGTTCAATTTCATTTTGGACACCCACCAGTCAAGCGGACGGAAAAACGATCATCTGTCTGAAATGTTTTGTAGATAACTTTGGATTCCTGGCCCTTGAGGCTTTTGATGATAAAGGGATCTGGAACAAAAACATTCTCAACGCATTTGTTCTTGAGAAGGTCCTTGACGAGCTTGACGCTGGCGAGAGGATCGTATTTGCAATACGAGCTGTCACCATAGGCCATATCATAAAGCTCGGCGCCATTTCTGAGAGGCTCTATTGCCGCGATTAATAAGTCCTTTACATCGGAGTCTGACGTCACGGTTGCCAAAAGAGTTTTCAATTGGAATTGAAGATTGCTGCGGCCATTGGTGGATGCCTTCACCATCATGTACAAAGTGCATTCGATACAACTGGAACCTTCAAGCGCTGCTTTCGGATCAATTTTCTCACCGGCGGAGATATTCTTTGAAACTTTATCCAAGATCGAGCAAATTTCCAACGTTTTGACGCCTGCAAGGTTGCCATTCAAATTCAGTGGGCGTATTTGTTTTTTCACTTTTTTCATTTCACCAAGTCGATCTCGAATTTCTGTTAACTGTGTCTTGGCTTCTGGAAACTTTGATATCAACGAGCCGCAGGTTGTCTCGATTTTTTCGAGATAGTCCATCCACCCCTGGTATTTAGCTTCTTGTTTTTCATCTGAATAATTTCCTTCAAACGAATCATAGCCAGCTTTGCGAATTTCAATTTGGTTCGTATCTGAAATGAATTGTTTATATCCACTTAATCCATTGTACTGAGAAATATTGTTTTGCAGAAAGTAGTCAAGGTAACCCTTGTTGTTGATCATACATCCGGATTCACACTCTCTCAGTTTTTTCTCGATTTCCGAAAATTGCTTGGTGAAAACGTTTTCTGGATCATCCCAATTTTGATATTTTCGAGCCAACACGATGTCGCTTTTCTTCTTTTCAATTTTTGACAGGTATTCTTTCGCATCGGCAGCGGAAAGGGACGGCTCTTCTGCCTTTATCACGCTCTGATGCTTTTGACCGTAGTCCGCGATGAGACATTCGGGTTCAAATTTTCTAAAGTTGATATCTTTGGGATTTTTTGGGTCGCCGATCAGCTGAATTTCCGTTTCGCCCTTGTCGTTGCCGCCAAGATCTGTAAATTTGATTCCTTGGGCTTTCATTTGGGAAAGGCAATTTTTCGCATCCGAGCTCTGGCAAGATTTGGATGCTGGGACAGTGGTTTCAACCGAATTTTTTTGTAGTTGCGAATCTGCCACCCAACCCAATTTTCCATCGGCAGTGCGAATCAGACTCCAATCTTTCAGATCACAGTCGATGCCCCGGGATTCGACTTCATAGACTCCGCTGGCGGACCCAATTGTTTTACCCGGTGTATATGTATTTACTTTTTTGTAAAGGCCGGCATTGCCAGCACCTTCTGTCGCACATTTGGGTGGCATATTGGAAAGGGGTGCGCTTTTGACCAACTTTTTTCCAAGCCTCGCAAATGCGGTTGCTGAAGCCGCCGTATTGCCATCAGCCCCAGTCGGTGTAGAAGCCTGGGTATTGAAAGCGACCTGCTCTTTTTTATCGACTTGAATCGTTTTCGCAATTTCGTTTTCATAGTGTTGGGCGAAGAAGCCAATAAAATTTGGACGAAGTTTTTTATTTTCTTTTCGGGCAGCAATCGCCTTATTTTTGCAATCTCCTAAATTGTAGAGAGTCGCCAAAATGGCCGTATCGTTTTTGATGTCATAGCCATTTTGTTGGTAATCGTTCTGGCATTTTTGAACAATCGCTGCTGCATATTTGATGTTTTCATATGGATTTTGGAGATTCGTGCGAATTTCTTCATATGAACGCATGGGGCGTTTTTCCAAAGTGGCCAAGACCGATTCGACCTCCAATGCCGGCTCGGGTTTGATCTGTCCGAGTCCAAGACTTAGCGATTTTCCTCGCACGATTTGGCTTGCAATATTGGCGATCGGATAGGCTTTGATGACTTGCAGGAAGGCGTGAAC
>CBIHPB010000037.1:0-16554 GCA_966211485.1 uncultured Bdellovibrio sp. | reverse complement strand
AAACTAAGCCCCTTCAAATATCGACGCCCTGCCCTTGCTGCCAAAATCGCATGATCTTGGCCGGCCTTCGCTGCGAATCTTGCAATGTGAAGCTGGAAGGTCCCTTTCAAGCTCACGAGTTCATGTTCCTTTCCGAAGAAGACCTGCAGTTTTTGCGGATCTTTATCCAATTCGAAGGACGCATCCGGGATATGGAAGCTCCCCTGGGTTTGTCTTATCCCACGATCCGCAACCGCATCACTGAATTCAAAGAACGGCTGTTCAATGCTTCGACCGTTTTCTTTGATGAGGCTCAGAAAAAGAAAACGATTGATGAAAAAAACCCGCTCGAAGTTTTGAGCGATCTCGACGATGGCGAAATCTCTTTCGAAGACGCACTGAAAGCTATCCGCCGAAATAAAAAAGGAAAGAAATCATGAAAAACGAAATTGAAATGATCTTGGAGATGAACAAGGCCGGCAAAATCACAACCGAACAGGCGGCGGAATTGATCGCGGCGCTGAAAGCTCGCACGGATTCGGGCCCAAGCGAGGACTCCGAAGCTTCTTCGAAATCGCGAATCGATTTAGACGATGGCGATATTCATTTTGGCTCTCCCCGGGCAAAGCATAAGAAAGACTTCTTCTCGAAGCTGATCAATTTTGACAGCGACAATGACAACTCGATTTTCCTCTCAAAAGTCGTGGCTCCCAAAGGTTCCGAGTACAAGTTTGAAGAGAACAGCATCAACGCGTCTCACGTTGCCGATTTTCAAATGAACAAATCCGAATTTTCAGATTGCTCGGTCAATGCCAGCAAACTAGATGATGTCAGTTTGACGGAAAGTCGTGTGATCGACTGCTCGTTCAATGGATCGCACATCTCGCAAGTTCAGATGGATAAGACCCAGTGGGTGGATTTGCAGTTTCATGGATCGAAGATTGCTCGCTGGAATTTGAAAGAGACCAAGCTGGACGATGTTCAGTTTCACGGTGTGAACATCAAGCAATGGCAATGCAACGGCCAATGCAATTTCTCGGACATCCGCTTTCAGGGTGTGCAGCTGAATGGACTGGAGATGAGCGGAAGCAAGTGGACGGATCTCAGTTTTCAGGGCTGCTCGCTTCAGGACATCATGGTCGAAAAATCAATTTGGGAAGACTGCAGCTTCGACGCTTTGACCATGGAAAAGGTCAGTTTCAAGAAAACCTTTTTCGAAGACGTCAAAATCCGCATGGCGGGTCAGAAATTGGGGCTTTTCCAGAGCGAAAAAATGCATCAAGTCGAATTCGAAGACTGCCATTTCGAGGATGTTCGCATCCTGAACTGCCGATTCGAGAACCTGAAGATCAAAAACGTGCAGTTAAAAGACATAGAACTGAAGAATTTGGACCTTCGAGATCAGACGATCGACGGGACGGAAAACTTCCTGGCTTTGATCAAAAAGTAAGGTTGATAACGCCTCGCATCTCTTCTAAAACCATTCATGGTCGGGTCCCATACGATGGCCCTTTTGTCGAACCCCGCTAGGCCCGGAAGGGAGCAACGGTACACAAAAGTCCTTGCGATATGGGTCGCCCGGCCACTTTTTTTTCATGCACGACTAAATTCTTGCGAAGTGATCAGGGGAAATTTCCGAGATGTCTTATCAGGTGATTGCCAGAAAATGGAGACCTCAAAGCTTTGAACAGCTTGTTGGGCAAACCCATATCTCGCAAACCCTAACCAATGCTCTTCGCAATGGTCGCATTCCTCACGCACTTTTGTTCACAGGCCCGCGCGGAACTGGGAAAACTTCCAGCGCGCGAATTTTTGCGAAAAGTCTGCGCTGCCCGAATGCGGTGAACTTTGTTCCGTGCAACGTGTGCAGTGAATGCCAAGACATCGCCTTGGGTCGCTCGGTCAACGTCATGGAAATCGACGGAGCTTCGAACAACGGTGTCGATGCGATCCGCGAACTGCGTGAGACCGTCAGCTACGCCCCGTCTGGTGGAAAATTTAAAGTCTACATCATCGACGAAGTTCACATGCTGTCGACCTCGGCCTTCAATGCTTTGCTGAAAACTTTGGAAGAGCCACCGGAACACGTCGTCTTCATCATGGCGACGACCGAAGTTCATAAAATTCCGCAAACCATTTTGTCTCGCTGTCAGCGCTTTGATTTCCGCAGCATCTCGACCCGTCAGGTGTCGGATCACTTGGCCGAGATCTGCAAAAAAGAAGGTGTTAGTGCGGAAGATGATGCCCTGTGGGTGATTGCTCGGCAGGGTGAAGGATCCATGCGTGACAGCCAAAGCTTGCTGGATCAGGTGATCACTTTCGCCAATGGCCCGCTGACCCGTGAAAACGTGGTTCAGATTTTGGGTCTCACCGATCGCGCTTTGTTGCTGGAGACTTTGACCGGGCTTGCCAATCGCGACACTGACATGATTTTGGGCGTGATCGAAAAGATCCGCAAAGCCGGCTACGAGCCAGGTTTGTATGCGAAAGACTTGCTGGAAAATATCCGCAATCTTTTGATGTTCAAGATTTCCAAGAAGCCTTCGGAAATTTTAGAGCTCCCCGATTCGGAAATTCGTTTCCTGGAAAGTCTCGCTGTCGATTTGACGGAAGAAGAAATCCACATGCTGTTTGATATGGCCTTGAAGGGTGCTGCTGATATTCCAAAATCCAGCGATCCGCGGATTGTTCTGGAAATGGTTCTGCTGCGAATGGCGCAGGCTCCGAAGATCGCGACTTTGGCTGCGTTCTTGTCGGGTGCAAATCCCGGCGCGTTTGCTGCGACAGCTTCTGGCTCCACTGCCGCTACGGCAGTGACTGGTGGAGCTCATACGGCCGGTGCCACTCGAACTGCTGGCGCTGCTACATTGACTACCGCGACTGCTCGCCCGACAGCAGCGGCTGCGAAACCAGCGGGCAGCCATCACCGTGTTGATCCGGTGGGACAGAATCCGCAAGACAAGTGGCTTGAGTTTGTTCAGCGTCTGCGTGGATCGGATGCGATCTTGGCGGCGAAAGTGGAAAGTCTTTTGTTCTTGGGCGAGAAAAACAAAGTGTTGGATCTCACTGTCCCGGCCAAGTTTGCTTTCTTGCGCAGTCAGATTGAAGCCGAGAAGGAAAAACTGACGAACGCCATCGGCTCGTATTTTGGTGAGGGTTACTCTTACCAGATTCAGGCTGCGAAAGATGAGACGGCGGGAACTTCGGCTCAGGCCATGGTTCAACAAAAGCAGAAATTGAAACAAGAAGAAATTGCCCAGAAGGTGGCCGAGCATCCGATGATCAAATCGGCTCAGGCGGCTTTCAAAGGGCAGATCAAATCGATTAAAAATCAACCGACATCGTAATTGTTAGCACGGAGGGAAGTTATGAAAGGTTTTGGCGCGGGCGGAATGGCCCAATTGATGAAGCAGGCAAATCAAATGCAGCTGAAGATGAAGAAGCTGCAGGACGAGCTGGCTCAGAAGACTTATGATGGAACTTCTGGCGGCGGCGCTGTGAAAGTCACTGTGAACGGCGACAATCAGATCAAAGCAATCACAATTCAAGACGATGTTTTCAAGTCAGGTGACAAGGACATGCTTCAAGACATGATTTTGGCAGCAGCCAACGACGCCTTGAAGACAGCGAAAGACACTTCGGCGAAGGAAATGGAAAAAATCACCGGTGGAATGAACATTCCAGGGTTGTTCTAAGCCTAAAGTATAGTTACACTCTGAGTATATGCTTCATATTTCAGCACTTGAAAAACTCGTGCATGAACTTTCTAAGTTGCCGGGTGTTGGGCCGAAAACCGCTCAACGGTTGGCGTACTATATCTTGCGCTCGCCTGCTGAGTATTCTCATCAGCTGGCGGATTCGTTGATCCGAGTGCAAAGCGAAGTTCACACGTGCCCAAGCTGCTTCAACTACACCGATGCGGATATCTGCCGTTACTGTCAGGATGCGCATCGCTCGGATGATTCAATCTGTGTGGTCGAAGAACCTTCGGATATTTTGCGAATCGAATCTTCAGGTGCCTTTCGTGGGCGCTATCATGTCTTGCACGGTGTAATCTCCCCGCTTGAAGGCGTCGGTCCCCAGGATCTGAAAATTCAAGAGCTGATCAACAAGATCAACCGCGGTTTGGCGGGCGAAGGCCCTGTAATCCGCGAAGTGATCATGGCTTTGGATGCGGATCTTGAAGGCGACACCACAGTTCTTTATCTTGCCAAGCATTTGCAAAACAAAGGCGTGCGCCTAAGCCGGATCGCCCATGGCGTTCCGATCGGCAGCGACATCGATTACATCGACGATCGCACCATGGGCCGCGCTTTGGAAAACCGAGTGGAACTGTAGATGTCATTTATCAATCACAACACCAAGACGATTCACTGCAAAGTTGTGTACTACGGTCCCTCTTTAGGTGGAAAGACCACGAACATTCGCTGGGTCTATCAGCAAACCGCTCAAGATCAAAAAACCAAACTGGTAGCTTTGAATACGGATATCGAGCGCACCTTGTTCTTCGATTTCCTGCCGCTGGAATTTGGCGATATCCGCGGTTATCAAGTTCGTTTCCACTTGTATTCGGTTCCGGGCCAAGTGATCTACGATGCCAGCCGCAAGCTGATCATCAAAGGTTTGGACGGCGTTGTGTTCGTGGCGGATTCTCAGGCCGAGCGCATGGAAGAAAATCTGCAAGCTTTGCAGAACCTCGAGCGAAATCTTGAAGCCCAAGGCCTTGATATCAACGAAATCCCACTTGTGTTCCAGTACAACAAACGCGATCTGCCAACAGCTTCAACGCTGAAGGATCTTCGTTTCCAACTGAACAAGTACAACTCTCCAGACTTTGAAGCCACCGCCAGCGAAGGCCGCGGTGTCATGGAGAGCTTGAAGACTGTTTCAAAGTCGATCGTTCAGGTTTTGAAAGGCTAAGCGCCCTTCAAATTTCTTTTATTTTTGGCTTATTGCTTGATCTCAGTGTCAACTGTCGCCAACTCGTAGTTCACCTTCACGCGACTGCCGGAAGGTTGCGAAGACCAATCGATTTTATCCCCCAAGACCACGGCATTTCGAGCTGAATCAAATTTCCAGCCTGTATCAGGATCCTTCGGCAATTCCAAACTTCCATAGGTCACACGAATGGTGTCGACATCTGGCAAACCGCTGAGGAAGAAAGTATTGCCGACATTGTCGACGATATCTTTGGCCAAGCCCGCAAGCTTGGGACCAAACTGATCATCGCAAAGACTGAAGATATTTGCTCGATTTGCACCATTTCGGACCATCCCCAGATAAGCCTCTAAATGATTTGGAAGTCCGATGGGATCGCGTTGGCAATTCGGGCCAGTCACTTCTGTTGTGGGAATAATAACTCCGTAGGACAGGATCAATCGCTTATCCTGACCCTTCAGATCCAACATCTTCTGGTAAAATGCCGTTTCATTGAGAGTCAATCCAGATTGATCATCGGCATCGGTGATAAAGATCAGAGCCAAAGTCGAAGCGGGACGGTAAAAGCCAGCATTCGGACCTGCCAAAGTTGCTGGATCCAATCCCATCACGACTGGTCGAAACATTTTCTCGTAACCGGATCCTCCGATTCCAATTTTCAGATTCGCCGACAGCGTCTGATTCAAATTTGGAGTCGAATTCGTGATCACTTTTGTATTACCGATCAGCAATCCACCCGGAAAGTCACAGCTATCAAATGGATCATTGGGAGTGCAATCACCATCCGTGCTGACGACTCCGATATGAAAATTCAGGATCGAATTTTTGAAAAACTTGTCCGTGAAAAGAGCGATGTTGTCAGCCAAGCGCTGTTGATGACCCAACATACTGCTGGAGTTATCGACGACAAACAGGATATCGACCGTCGGATCGAAATACTGAATATTTGGATCCTGAAAGACCTGTGTCTTATCCAGATGCGGCTTTACGTACTGTTTCGAAGCCTCGGGTGAACAACTGACCGAGCAAATCGCTAAAACAGACAGAATTCCAAGCGCAAGTTTCATCGATTACCTCTTTGCGTGGCAGGATTTCTTAACGTCGACTTTGTAGTGACTGATTTCATCAAACCAAACTTCGTTATCAGCCGGGAAACGCAGAACATCGTCGCCCTTCGCGCCAGTTGTTCCGTTTTTATCCGGAACTGCCGTCGCATTTTTCGCAAGCTTGTCCGCGATCACCGTCTGCTGAATCACTTCGGCTTCGATGATGTGCATTTTCTTGAGAATCTCTTTCGTTTCTGAAACCTCTTCACGAGCTAGCTCTTGCACGCGCTGAACAGCTGCCGACTTTGCACGGTGAGCCCGGTTCGAAGTCGTCTGTTTCAGATTTTCGAAAGTGGCTTGAAGACCAGTTTGCGCCAACGACTGCGCGTACAAGACTTCCGCGGCTTTTGCCTCGGCTTCCAGATACTTTTCAGCCTGAGCAAACTGCATCAGCGGTTCGTCTTTGGTGATCAAGCGTGGAAGTTTGGTTCCCAAAGCACCCAGATCCGTAACCTGAGCTTTTTTCTGCATCAAAAGCTGAATTGCCTTCTGAGTTGCGGGTGCTTCTGAATTTGAAGCCAGCTCGTTCAAATCAACCGTACGCTTTTTGAAATTCTTCGAGAACAAATCCAGGCTAGTTGCCACACCTGAATAGTTGCAGACCTTCAATTGCGACAGTGAATGCACGAAATAAGATTCAGGACTGACTTGCGCGCCCAATGCCGGCTTCACCAAGGACTGTGTGATCGCCATTGCATTTTGCGGTTCGCCCTTGCGGATATATGCCCAGGCGATTTCTTCTTGCGCTTCTGGCCAGTAATCCGATTTCGGAGTCACCTTTTCATACAGCTTGATCGAAGAATCAAAGTAACCGTTTTGGAAAAGTAATCGCGCTGCTGTGATTTGCATCAACTCTTGGCTGACCGGAGGATTTTTCGATTTCATCAAACGCGCCAAAATTTTCCCGGCTTGGTCCGCTTGATCGTTCATCGAATAAGCCAGCAATAGCTGCCAGTCGATTTCACCCTTCGCAACTGAATCTTCCGGAGCTTCGTCCGAAAGTGCTTTCAACTTGGTGATATTGGCGGCGGCTTCGAGCTCGCGACCTAATAACTGAATTCCCGGAGTTGGTCCGAACACTGTTGTCCAAGATGGAGCCCACTTGATCTGAGCGACATCCCAAGCAAAGTGGTTCAAGGTCAAAGACTGCTTCCACTCGTTGCGAATTTCAGTGTGGATCTCTTTCGCATCCAAGACAGTGAACAAAGTCTCGGCACCCGTGATCGGAAGACCTGAACGGAATTGCAAAAGACCATACAAGGCACGGCCATTGGCTGAACGTTGAAATTCAGTTCCTTCGAAAGCCTGAGAAAACTGAATCAAAGCCTGATTCCATTTTCCAGATTCAATCATGCGAAGGAAAATATTTTGCTCGGACGTGCGCTTTCCCAAAACTTCGTACAAAGCCAGGCTCAGAGGCGTTACTTGTCGAGTCGCCGTTTCTTTTTTCGCTGTCGTCGTGGCGGTTGGAACTTCGGGCTCGGCCGCGTCTGTCAGCAGGCTTTCCAGATCGTTGGCACGGGCTTGGAAAGCCAGGCAAAGACCCAAAGCCAAAATCGCAGATTTCTGAATCATCATAGCATCCATCCCATCTGCATCGAGGCGATCATGACGTCCATGTTCTTTTCACCGCTCATGTACTGAGCTTTGTAGTTCTGGTAGCGCATTTCCAAACGAGACGTGAAATGCTGAGTGAACCACATTCCGACCCCGCCACCAGCTGTGTAGCTAGGAGCATCCCCTGTCGCCAATTTCACCTGGCCATAACCAAGCAAAGTATACAGGTCAAAGTGCAGAACGCCTTTGTCCAGCAGGTTCATCTTTCCATAGACCGGATACCAGTTCACCAAAGCGAAAGTTTCCGATTTTGGATAGTTGATTTCCGGATACGCAATACCCGGACGATTTGGGTTTTTCTTGTAGTCTTCGTAAGAATCATGAACCAAAGCCTCACCTTCTGGCGTCAGGGCATTGAAGGCATGATTGTATTTCACACCCACCGACCATTTAGGAGTGATGTGATAGTGCAGATTCAATCCACCAAAGCGTGTGCGCGTGTAGGTATCCCCGCCGAAAGTTCCAGCGAACTCAGGAGCAATTTCAATTCGGTTTCGTCGAGAGACAACTCGGTTCTGTACGATCGAAACATTCACCTCAGGCTCAAGCGATTGTGCCCGGTCCAGCAAAGTTTTGTTGCCACCCAAAGCATCGAAGTCTGCGCTGATCTCTTCTTTTGACGCTCCAAAAGCCGTCATGGCCTGAGACAAAGCGATCAAGACGATGATAAGACTGTTTTTCATTACTGTGCTCCTTCGCCTTCATTGCGGTTTGCCGGGACGACTCGCAATGTGTAGCTGAACGATTTACGGCTGGTCTCCGAATCCCATGCCTGGGATGACGAAGCCAAAGTCGCATCATGGGTGATCGTCACTGTCTTTGGAGTTTCTGTTGCTGGGATATTCCACATCAGCGTGCAAGATTTGATCGAAGGTGTGACCGTCGTGCAGGTCGGTTGTGCCACACCCACCGGCAGTCCGCTGAATGTTCCAAGGCTCAAAGTCCCTTCATCTTTCGGATCAAGAATCATGAATGAATAATTCAGTTTTGTCCCTACCGCTTGGCTAATGTCAGTTGTCCAAGTCGATTGCGGCAGACCCAGCTTATTGAAGACATTGAAAGAGATCGTTTTTTCAATGCTAATTTTGTTGAACATGGAAATGGCCTTAAAGGACAGTGCAAAAATGTTATAAGCTTTTGTCACTTCCGCATTTGAAAGATCCAAAGTCATTTTGTACTGAATCTGTCCGTTCGCAAGACGTGTGCTTGAATCCAGCTTTAAATACGCGGCCAGATTTCCGGCTACTCCGACCGAGTTCACTGTCAAAGTCGGCCAGGTTGATTTATCGGCCATAGCAGACGGATCATTGACAGTTACAGTCAGTGCGTTCGTCGAACCTTCGCGAATCTTGGTGCTTGCATCCCACACGGCCGTCACCACATCCGGAGTTTGCAACAGACGGTTCACACGGATTGAAATGTTACGCGTTCCCATCAACACGATATTGTTGGGCTTGGTCGCAATCACTTGAACTTGCATCACCAGGTCCCGATATAGATCAGAACCCGTCACCAGGTTTGCATTCGGAGTCCAATTGAAAGTACCAGTTGCCGCATCATATGTCGCCCCTGGAAAATCCAGAGGATTCATAATCTCAAGCTTGAAATCATAGTCTGGAATCAACACACGACCGTTGATTTTAAATTCTCCAGTTTGTCCCGCCAAGAACGAGTAAAAATCGACCGTGTCGATTCGAACAGCGTCGCTTTGCATTGGCTTTGTTCCTTGCACAGGTTCAGGCTTCTGTGTGCCATCGCCCATGGCATTGTCTTTTTCGTTCAAAGGATCTTGCTGGCCACCGAAGAAGAAATTCTTTTCGTCGCCCGCGCATCCTGTCAGTAATAGCAAACTGATGAAAACGGAAAGAAGTACGTTTCGCTTTTTCATATCAACCTTGCCCTGCCCTTCTTAAGACAAATGGATAAGAAACTTTCACATCAACGCCCCCTTGCGGAAGCGGGAATTTCCAAGACTTCAAACGCATGACGATGCAATCTTCGACAATTTTCGAAGCCATCGTGCTGCTGCCAATACCGGCTGCTTTGACAATGCCATTACCATTGATTGTGAAATCAACCGCAATACGGCCGTTCAGATTTGCATCGCCTTGCAGACCTTGCTCGTAACAGAAACGAACTTGGCCCAGGTTTTTATTGATCACCGCTGCAATCGCATCGCGATCGAGACCAGTTTCAACCGACGCTTCGTTTGCCAAAGGAATTGGATTGTTTCCAGCCGATCCAATCAAGCTGAGCTTTCCATAACCAGCCTGGCCGCCGCCTTTTCCTTTGGTTCCGTATCCACCTGCACCTTGCAGATTTCCACCGGCACCAACCGGAGCTGACACGATTCCTTTTCCATACAAAGACGTTTGCACACCACCACTACCTTGAGTTCCACCCAAGCCCGGACCAGCAGTCGTATTCACAGCACCCAGATCAATTCCACCGCGCTGTTTTGATTTCGCCAAACTTCCCAAAACCGCCAGGGCACCCATACGCTTCAAAGTATTGGTTTGAGGCTTGGTGACGACTTTTTCTGGCTGCGCTTCTTGTTGCTGAGTCATGACCTTTGGAGCTTCCACCTTTTGTTTCGGCGGGATTTGCTTCACGATCTTGACCATCTCTTGCTTCATTTCTTCTTCGATCTTCGCTTCCTGCTGCGGACGGAACTTCAAGTAAGTCAAAAATCCGCCAGCGAAGATGAACATCAGAAGCAAAATCAAATACCAAGCTTTGTCTGAAAGCTTTTGCGACTTTTCGTTCTTGTCTGTGGCCTTGATATCTTCGACCAGGCGAAGATGACCCAATTGTCCGACCAAAAATGGCTGACCCGTCAGGTTGTCCTGATTCAGCTCACCAATTCTTTCAAATCCGATTTTCTTTTTGGCTAAAACTTCAGTCGAAGTGACCAATTCCAACCGGCGTGTGTCGGATCGGCGGATCACCTGAACCGGTTGCCCCTGCCATCCGTAGGATCGAAGCACCTTGCCGTCTTTGTCTTCCAGTACCAGTCTTTTTTCCATGACCTAACCTATCTTCCTTGCGATTTCTAACTAGCGACGAGCTGTCGATTTCTTCAAACGATCTTTAAAATCCGAGCGAACACCAATCAAAGAATCCAAAACTTTGTCCTCTTCAACCGTCGTCACCGCTTCATCCGAAAAGTGATACTTACCTTGAACCAAAAGATCTTCGAAATTGTGATTGGTCTGAGAATCCTTCTTTTTTGCTTCTTCTGCTTTCGGAGCAGCCATCACAAAAGAACCAAGGGTCATCAAGCCACCCAAAAGAACCATCATCAGTTTTTTCATTTGATCTCCTTGTTGTTCAAGTTCGCCAAACGCGTTTGCAGATATTGAACCATCGGTGTGTTCTCGGATTTCTTTTCGATCGTCAGCAAATCTTCCAAAGCCTGCTTATCAAACGGTTTTTGATAAACCTGTTTGCGAGCCGCCTGTACAGCTTGCGTGCTAGGACGAGCCGCCACTGTTTCTTTCGCAGGTTTGTTTTCAAGATTGGCGATACCGCGGGTTTGCTCGGGAGCAGTCTCTTTCAATGCGGCAATCTCAACTGTCAGCAAAGGGCGCAAAGCCACTTGATCCCAAGCTTGAGTCAAAGAGGACTCCCAGTTTGGATTCTTCCAGAACTCGTCGACTTTCACTTTCGCTGCCGCCGCCTTTGTTTGATAAGGAGCCGCTTGAGCTGACAACAGGCTCAGGTACTGTTGTTCGTCTTCACCGCTGAGACCAGCAGGAACCGGAGCTGACAACAATTCTTGGTAGAAACGATCGCTTTCTTTTGCCAGCAGATCCAGGCTGACCAACTGTGAAGTCCAGTCCGCACCTTGGATCGCATGTTTTCCCATGGTTTCAACTTGTTCCAAAGCCGCCGCACGAGCCTTGATTGAAGCCGCCAGCTTGCGATCGTTGGCCGTTTCCAGCTTCAATCCTGTGATTTTCTTTTTCAGATCCGCATAGTTTTTCAAGAACGCCACACGAGCCATCAGCTTGCCTGGCTCTGTAGCCGCCAAAGCCGTGTCTTTTTGAACGCGCTTCATGATCGCTTCATTATTTGTCTTGGCATAAACCTCAGCTGAAAGCTGAGCATTCAATGCCGGAGACTTTTCGATCACTGAGCGGTATTGCTCGAGCGTTTGTTCTGGCTTTTTCGATTTGCGGATCAATTCGGCCGCGACCAATCGTTTGTGCTCTTCATCCTTCGAAGCTTGAATGTAGCGCTGATAATAAGATTCGCTTTGTGAACCCGAAAGCTCGGCGAAGATCGCCAGTTTCAAAGTTTTGTCTTCGGTGCTGATTGATTTTTCGATTTTTTCAGTCGCTGCCAATGCCGTTCCGAAATCCAGCAGCAATTCGCTCAAGTAGGCCTTGCGAGCCCACGCGAATTCGCGATCTTCCGCATTCAAACCTTGTTGCGCCAGCAGATCGTCAGCTGCTGACAAAGCCTCTGGGAACTTTTGCAGTTTTTCAGCCAGGATCAGTTTGTTTTTATAGTACTTCAAACGATCCGCTGGTTCAGCTTGCGCCGGATTGAAGGCCAGCAATTCTTTGTAAGCTTGCTCGGCATTTTGATCAGCCGTCGCCGTTGATTTGGTCAGGATCGATTTTTGAACGATGTTTGTGTATTCCTGCGAAGAATCTTTGAAAGTCGCCGCATACTCTTTCGCCCAATCCGCCAGCCGTGCTTCGTCTTTCAGCAGCACCAATCCGTCCAAAGACAGATCAGCTGCTTGCTTGCGGATTTTCATATCCCCGCCAGCCGTCAAAGCCAATCGGCGCAGATCTTCGACAGCCGCTTTATAATTGGCTTTTTCGTATTGATTGCGGGCTTTTTGGTACTGAACTTCGAAAGCCTTCGATTTTTGCGAGCTGTTCTTCAAATACATTTCAGCTGCTTGATCCTGCATCGCTTCGTCTTTAGCAGTTTCCGCTAGCTCGATCTGTTTCAGCAAAATAGTTTCAAGCTTGGCCGTGTCTTTTTTTGCAACCAACAAAGTCATCGCTTTGTTCATCGCTGTCCAAGCTGCCGAATTGTCTTTCAAACCTTGGGCCACCTCAGCTTGATAAATGAACATATCGACATCTTCCGTAAATGTCGCAGTGTAGAGCTGGTAAGCCGTTAAGAGCTCGGTACTTGGTTGTTTCTTTTCCAGCTGATTCCAGTTCACGACAAACTGGCGAGCACGCTTGCGAAGCTCTTCACACTGATCAGTTCCACAAGATTTGAATTCCTTCCAAACCTGGAGGGCTTTTTCGTAGTTGTTCAGAGCTTCTTTTTTGTTGCCAGCATCGAATTCCAACTGGGCCATTGAAATCTGAGCGGCCAATCGGTCTTCAGGCTTGCTGATATAACCATAGACAAATTTCCAGGCGCTCAAAGCTTCCGCTTTTTTTCCAAGACGTTCTTGTTCCAGCGCCAATAATTGGACGTTGTGAATTCGTGTCTTAGCTGGACAGAGATCATAAAGAGACTGAGCCATGGCCAGATTAATTCTCTCTTTCGCCAAGAAAGTCACATAGTCCAAAGCCACTTCTTCATGAAATTGAGGATCGACCTGCGCGCCAACCGCTCCGCTGCGGCTTAAAAGCGCCGGAGTTTTCAGAATCGTCTGAAGCCCCGAGATCGCTTCATCCACTTGTCCCATATTGAACGAGCACCAAGCACTTCGATATGCGGCCAAACCTTTTGAACCAGCCGCTTGGTTTTTCAGAACATCTTTATAATAGCCCTGAGCTTTGGCGTGATCGTGACGTTTGAAATAGATTTCACCCAAAGACAAAGAAGCTTCGGCCTGCAAAGACTGAGTTTGCTCTTTTTGTAAGACTTGCTGATAGAACTGCACGGCTTTGTCTTCATTGCCGGTCAATTGATACAAATGACCGACCTGAACCATGACTTTGCCACGAGAAGCCTCGGGTGCACGGTCCACAACCTCTTGATAGAAACGCAAAGCTTTTTTGCGATCGACGTCGCCAGCATTGCAAACCTGGCAGCCTTTATCCAATTCTTCCATGGAATTGATACGGGCACGCTCGGCATACAGATCGGCCAAACGCAAAGTCACTGCCACTTTCGAAGAATCATTGGGTGCCAGCTGCATCTGAACTTTTTCAAGCTTGGTGATCAGCAGGTTACGAGCTTCACTGTCCGCATCGGCCATCGCTGATACGGAGACAAATACAAAAGGTAAAGAAAGCAAAATCCTTTTCACAAATCCCCTCTTTATTTTACGAGAACAGCAAAATGCACATCACTGAATCCGGCATGCGAAGCCGCCAAAACAGCCGCATTCAAAACAGAGTAAGGAACCCGGCGGTCCGCTTGAACCGTCACAGTTCCTGGGTACTCTTCATTTGGATGGGTTTCAGTGAATTGCTTGCGCAAAGCCAGAAGCGCGCCGACCAGAGATTCGTTATCCACTGGCTTATCTTCCAGATACATTTTACCTTCTTCGATTTTCACGACCGGATTGCGCTGAAGCGGTTCCGTGCGCGAAGCCTTCGGAAGTTCGGTGCTTTTATTGATATAGAGAATGTCTCCGGTGCTGGAGAAGCTCATCAAAAGAAAGATCACCAAGATCGAAAAGGCATCGATCAGCGCGGTCAACAGAAGATCCGCGGCCAAGCCGCGCTTCCATGAACCGCCCTTTGGACTGATGTAAGATGCAGATCCCACAGTGGACTGCATCGCCGTCTGGCGGAGATAACTTTGATTGGCCAACATGTGTCCCCCTCGAAAAACCGAAATTAAAGTGGTGCCACTCCAAGATCGATCAGATTCATACGCTTGAATTCGTCCATCAAAGCGATGATGTCTTCATAAGCCGAGTTCGCTTGCGGCTGAATCAAAGCCGTTTTCAAACCCGGTTCCAGATTTTTAATTTGTTCAACAATCTTGCCCAGCTCGGGAAGATTGTTTTTCCCTTCGAGACCCGCCACCGCCAGCTTGCGCATGGCCGCTGGTACCGCTGATGACTGCTGGACATCTAAGTTCAGCTGGCCTTTTTCGCCCATGAACACCCACAAGACCGGTTTTTTCTCGGTCTCAGCTGCCGGCTGTCCGCCGACCGCTTGTTTGACGTTCATGGATCCAATATTCAGCCAAACTGCTGTCAACAGCAGGAAGCAGATACAAACTGACAACAAGTCGATACATGGAATCAGGTTGATCTCGAAATCCAAATGCTTTTTCTTTTTGTGCATCATAAACGGCCCTTAAAATTAGGCGTTAAATTCTGCAGACTGACCGTTTTGATGAGACTTCATCGGTTTGAAACCGACTGGCTCGTAAGCAAAGCTTAGCCAGTTGAAAACTTTCAAAGCGCTGACGTTCAAGTCTTCAGCCAGATGATTCGATCGGTTCTGCAAGATGGCGTAAGCGACCAGGGCTGGAATCGCCGTGATCAGACCGTAAGCTGTCGCGTTCATCGCTTCTGAGATACCTTGCGCCAGCAATGCCGCTTTCTCTGCAGGGTTCGCGTAAGCAACCGCTGCGAAAGACTTGATCATACCAGTGATGGTTCCCAAGAGACCTGTCAAAGTCGCCACGTTCCCCAGCATTGACAAGAAGCCAACACGTCGATCGAGCTGAGCATTTTCAGCCAATAGAACTTCATCCATTTTTCCTTGGATTTCGTCTTTACCGCCAAAGAACTTGGCAGCTTTTGCACCCGCCAAAGTCGCGCGAGCGATTGGGAAAAGTTTCGAAGCTTTTGAAGCTTTATCAATCAGTGAATCCAGTTCGCCACGACGGATATTGTCCTCGAAGCTTTCAGCCATTGCGGCTTGGTTCACTTTTCGCTGAATGTACAAGGCAAAAAATCGCTCGATCACGATGGCGATCGATACAACTTGGATTGCTAAGATTGGCCACATCCAGAAGCCACCGTGCTCAAACGCTAAAGCAATCTTGGTCATCAAATCCATAGACACACCCCTCTGCAAAAAACATTTTTTGGTTAAAGTTTGATTTTAAGCAGAACAGGGCCGAAAACCTGTGTCATCAAATTTCTGTGAGAAATTCAACACATCACGTTGCTCTTATCGCTGAAATAAATTTTTTCTCGAGAATCTTCGCACGCAAGAAAACGAAAAAATTTCTTCAACGAAAATTCTCGTCACGCGCTTTTCAAAAAATAAAACACGACAGCTTCCTCTCTGAAAAAATCCCTCAGAAGAAAACCGTCGCAACAAATTGAACATTTCAGTTTTGAATCGACTTCTTTTTCAGAAATCGAATTCGAACTTCAAAGTCTCGAGCAAAATTGATCGGTCAGGAAAAGAATGAGAAAAACATCTCTGTACCCTCACATCCCTGAGCGCAATCTGTCCGATCATCCAAGCGTATGAATTTAGCGCCAGAACTCAATTATTTTGTTATGTCACAAAGCATCACTGGCTAAATTTCGTCGCAAGAAAAAGTGTGGTACACCGACCGAACCATGAACATAGTTGATGAAATCAAAGCTCTGAAGCGGGAAAAAAACGCGGTTATTCTGGCTCACTACTATCAAGAAGGAGCCATCCAAGACATCGCCGATTATGTCGGCGATAGCTTCTATCTCGCGAAAATGGGCCAACAAGTGAAAGAACAAGTTATCCTTCTGGCCGGAGTTGTGTTCATGGCGGAGAGCGTAAAGCTGCTCAACCCAACCAAGACAGTTCTGGTTCCGGATCTCGGCGCCGGTTGCTCGCTGGTGGATGAAGCCCCTTTCGATAAATACCTGGCTTGGAAGAAACAACACCCCCGCGGAATCACAGTGACCTATATCAATTCGTCGACAGCGGTGAAGTCGATTTCGGATGTGATCATCACTTCCAGCAATGCCAAACAAATCGTCGAAGCGATTCCAAAAGACCGTCCGATTCTTTTCGGACCGGATAAAAACCTGGGT
>CBIHPB010000036.1:0-16799 GCA_966211485.1 uncultured Bdellovibrio sp. | reverse complement strand
AAGACGAGAGGGCTCGTCAGATTCTTTTGGAAAATTTGAATGATGAAGAGGGATTGAATCACGGAGTTTCGCATCCCGAACTTTGGCTGCGCTTTGCGGAAGGTCTTGGAGTGTCCCGCGAGGAAATGAAGTCCGCGAAATTTCGGGGGGCGATCGAGAAGGTCACGGAAACTTTCTTTGGTTTTGCTCGATCTTCTTTTCATGAAGGGCTTGGGGCTTTGTATGCTTATGAAGCGCAGGTTCCTGAAATCGCGGAATCAAAAATTGCGGGCCTGAAAGAGTATTATTCTTTGCAAGATCCACGGGCGATCGAGTTTTTCAAAGTTCATCAGACAGCCGATGTCTATCACCGCCAAGCGGTCGAAAAGATTTTGCAGGCATTACCTGAGAAAGAAAAACAAGAGGCTTTGCAAGCGGCGAAGGTTGCGGCGCAGTCTTTGTGGGATTTTTTGACGGAAGTTCACAATGTCCACCTTCAATGCGCATAAACCGAAATTCAGCGTTTTGCGGATCGGGGATCTGACACTGAACGTGAAGCTGGGCTGCACGGCCGAAGAACGAGCCGTGCCGCAAGAAGTTCGCCTGTCGGTCGAGATCCGGTTTCCTTTGCTGCCATCAGGAAGTTTTTCCGATTCGTTGGATGAAACTGTTTGCTATGCCCAAGTCAGCCGCGTTTTGAAAGAACACTGCGAGACGAGAGAATTCAAACTGATTGAGAGAATCGGTGTGGAAGGTTACAGCCTTTTGAAAGAGCTGACAAAACATCAGAATCTGGAAATTTCTTTGCAGGTTCATAAGGTCCGGCCACCAGTCCAAGATCTTCAAGGTGGCAGTCACTTTATTTGTGGAGATTTCCCGGCATGAAGTGCTGGATCGGTCTGGGATCTAACTTAGGCGACCGCTTGTCGAACCTCGAACAAGCGGCGCGGAAACTTCGGGCAGTCAGCTCGAACGGTATTCGTGTTTCTGGAATCGATGTCAATCCAGCGATGGTTCCTGCTGGTGCGCCGGACTCATGGCGAATCCCATTCTTCAATGCGGTGGCCGAGATCGAATGGACGGGATCCGCTGGTGATCTTCTAAAATTTTTAAAGAAAACCGAGCAGGAATTAGGAAGAACTCCAGCCGAGCGCTGGGCTCCCAGAATTCTGGATCTGGATTTGCTGATGCTTGGCGGTCAGGTTTTATCAGAACCTGGGCTGCAAGTTCCTCATCCTGGTCTGCGAGATCGAAGCTTTGTCTTAGGTCCTCTTTCGCAATTGCAAGCTTCTCTGAAAATTCCTGAGACTTGTGAGTCGGTTCTTTCAAGACTGCGACAGACCACCGGCCGTTCGCCGCAATGGATGGGAATCCTCAATCTGACTCCAGATTCTTTTTCAGACGGCGGAAAGCTATCGGATATTTCGGTTCTCCAACAGAAAGTCGATGAATTTGAAAAAGCCAGCGTTGGATATTTGGATCTAGGCGCTGAATCCACGCGGCCAGGTGCTGCTGTGGTCGACATTGAAACTGAATGGCAGCGCTTTCGCCCCGCACTTGAAATTTTGTGCGAACGAAATATGGGTAAGATTTTTCGATCCAAAGTCAGTGTGGATACTCGGCACATCAAAGTCGCGGAGCGCGCTTTGGAATGGGGAGCTGATATGATCAATGATGTCAGCGGTCTTCAAGATCCGGGCATGATCGATCTCCTCAAAAGCAGTCGATGCGATTACGTGTTGATGCACAGTCTGACCGTACCAGCGGATCCGAAACGAACGCTGTCGACAGATGCCGATCCGATAACTGAACTTCGGCAATGGGCTGAGGCAAAGCTGGAAGAGTTAGATCGGCGAGGCATCAGCATGAACCGAGTGATATTCGATCCAGGAGTTGGTTTCGGGAAGACGGCTCTTCAGTCTTATACTCTTTTGCGTCGATTCACCGAATTCCAATCCTTGTCCGTGCGGCTGTTGATTGGCCATTCAAGAAAATCTTTTCTTTCCGAACTTTCGCAGCGACCTGCGGCCGAGCGGGACCCCGAAAGCATCGGTACATCTTTGCAAATGATTTCCAAGGGTGCAGATATTCTGCGCGTTCACGAAGCTCCGATACATATTCGGGCTTATCGAGCTTTTCAGGAGGCGATGTAAATGAAAGCACTCAGTGTTTTGCCATTGAAGACCGAAATTTTTAGTGGCGGGGATTTGGCTCGGTTTATACTCGATGCCATTCCTAAAACGGAGATTCGCGAAGAAATGGTGCTTGCGGTGACTTCGAAAATCGTCAGCATTGCAGAAAATCGTCTGGTCTCTAAAAGCTCTTTGAGCAAAGCAGAACTGGTTGAACGAGAATCAGATCTGTTTCTCGGAGAAATCGGATACGGCTGCTTCCTGACGATCAAAGAAGGCCTGCTGATTCCATCAGCCGGAATTGATGAATCCAATTCGCAATCAGGCGATTACATCCTGTATCCCAAAGATCCCTACGCCAGCACCGAAAGGCTGTGGAAAATTCTGCGGGAGAAATGGGGTTTGAGGAAGCTAGGTGTGATTCTAACAGATTCACATACAACTCCCCTTCGAAGAGGAGTCACCGGCATCGCCCTTTCCTACTGGGGATTTCAGCCGATCCGAAAAATGGTCGGCACCAAGGACCTCTTTGGCCGCGAGCTGATGATGACCAACATGAATCTGGTCGACGGCATGGCTTCCGCTGCCGTGATGATGATGGGCGAAGGATCCGAATCCACACCGCTGGCGATCATCAACGGACTGGATCTGGAATTTCAAGAGGGCGGTGGAGCAAAAGCTTTGTCGATTTCTCTGGAAGAAGATCTCTATGGACCCTTGATCACGTCAAGACGTCCGTTCTGTCGATCTTGATTCTGATTCGAGGCTAAGGTCTAGTTATTCTCGGGATATGAAATCCATGGAGAGCAAGTCATTGCTGACGGTCAACCGTGGGGTCGTCCTCCATTAATTCAATATACTATAAACGTTCGAGACGAGCGTATTTGGCGACGAATTTTTTGATTGTTTGGTCGGCGAAAAGAACGCTGACCTTTTGGGTTTCGCCGCTGCCTTCGGTTTCGAAGATCGAACCCACACCGAATGTCGGATGGCGCACGCGCATTCCTTTTTTTAAATCGTTAGAAGCTTCGCCATCGTCGTAATCTGGGAATGCGTCAATATCATCGAAATCTCCCGATGATTTTTGATTGCGGTATTGAGGCGAGCCACCATAGTAAGCTCCACCCGAAGATTGTGAAGCCAGTCGTGAGACGAACTTTGGCGTGGAAAGAGCTGTGGAGAACTGCTTGAGCTCTTCCGGAATCTCTTTCAGGAATCGCGATGGCGGATTGAACTGCTCTTGTCCCCAGACTTTGCGAGATCGCGCATAAGTCATAAACAGCTGCTGCCGGGCGCGGGTCATACCCACGTAGGCCAATCGGCGCTCTTCTTCCAAAGAATTTTCTTCGTCTTCATCAACGGACTTGGCACTTGGGAACAGATTTTCTTCAAGACCCACGATAAACACGTAAGGATACTCGAGACCCTTTGAAATATGCAGAGTCATCAAAGTGACGCTGTTCACTTCTTCATCCAAAGAATCCACATCCGAAACCAAGGCCATCTCTTCGAGGAAAGATTGCAAAGAGGCATCTTCGCGCTCTTTCATAAATTGTGTCAAAGCGTTGCTCATCTCTTCCAAGTTTTCGATGCGGGCTTTGGCTTCGGCTGATTCTTCGCTTTTCAGCATCTGCACGTATTCGGTTTTCTCCAAAGCCATGTGGTAGAAATCCAAAAGGTTGTGAGTCGCCGACAGTTCGCGAAGATCTTCCATCAACTTCAGGAAATTGCGGAATTTGGAAGTCACACCCGCGTTGAACACGCGCTCGTCAATCGCCCGGGCTGCGGCGGCCGACAAGCTCAGCTTGTGAGTCATCGAGTACTCTTCGAGTTTTTCGATGGTCGTTTTGCCGATTCCACGAGCTGGAACGTTGATGATGCGCTTGAAAGCCATGTCGTCAGCCGAATTCAAAGTCAGCTTCAGGTAACCCAGAATATCTTTGATCTCCATGCGCTCGTAGAAGCGAACGCCGCCGACCAATTTGTAGGGAACGGAATTGGTGCGAAGCTGTTCTTCCAAAACGCGGGACTGGGCATTGGTGCGGTAGAAAATCGCGCAGTCGTTGTAGCTGGCATCACCACTGCTCATCAGGTTTTGGATTTGGCGGACCACCCAGCGGGCTTCGTCGTATTCGGATTTTTCTTCACGAATCGAAATCAGTTCGCCTTCGGGATTGCTGGTGAAAAGGGTTTTGTCTTTTCGTTCGGTGTTGTTCTTGATGACTGTGGTCGCCGCGCGAACAATGTTTCCGCTCGAGCGATAGTTTTCTTCAAGCTTGATGACCTTCGCTTCCGGGAAATCTTTTTCGAAATCCAGGATGTTGGAAATGTCCGCTCCACGCCAGCTGTAGATCGATTGATCTTCGTCGCCGACCACGCACAAATTGCGATGGGCTTTGGCCAGCATCTGCACCAACAAATACTGGATGTGATTGGTGTCTTGGTACTCGTCGACCATGATGTACTGGAATTTTTGTTGATACTGTTCCAGCACATCCGGGTACATGCGGAAAATTTCGTAGACCTTCATCAGAAGATCGCCGAAATCCAGACAGTTCGCCTTCTTCATTTCAGCTTCGTACAGGCGGTAGACCTCGACACTTTTGTCGTCCAGGAAAAGCATGTTCGATTTGCTGATATCGTCCGGTCCCAGGGCCAGCATCTTGGCCGAATTGATTCGATTGCGGAATTGCTTCGCTGGATGAACCTTGTCGTTGATGTTCAATGCGGTCATGCACTTTTTGATCTGCGACAGCTGATCGGAATCGTCGTAGATATTGAAGTAGCTTTTGTATTCCAGAAGCGTGATGTGCTCGCGCAAAACGCGGTTGCAGAAACTATGGAAGGTCGAAACCCACAGAGGTTCGAATACCGACACGCCGATATCCGACAGCAATTTGAATATGCGGGATTCCATCTCGCGTGCGGCCTTGTTGGTAAAGGTCACGGCCAGAATTCCGTCTGGTGGGACCCGTCCGGAAGCGATCAGATGAGCCATCCGGTGAGTCAGAACACGCGTCTTCCCCGAGCCTGCGCCTGCCAAAATCAGCAAAGGTCCATCGAGCGTTTCGATGGCATCTTTCTGAGGTCCATTGAGGTTTTTGAAGATCAGTTCGTGACCAGAAGGCATTTGAGGCATCCGGGGAATATAAGCATGTAAGCCCTTCCTGTCAAAACCCTAGACACTGGGATTTGCCAGGGCTTTCGGTTAAATTGGGCGTCTCGCGTTAGGGGTGGAAGATGCGATTTACTATCTGGATTTTGTTGGGGGCACTTCTTGGAATCACGGGATGCTCTTGGGAAAAGAAAGAAGACAAGCTCGACGAAAATTCGCCTGTGAAGGTGCAAGTCCCGGTTTACACCGAGGGCACATATCGCATGGAGATCGTGGAACTTCATTCTTTGAACAATCTCAGCGAGCTGAAAGGCTCGGCGGCGAAAGTTTTGATGGATCCCGGGACTTCCAAAGGGAAGCTGCAGGGCCGCGAGCCGCATATCCGCTATATGAGAGACTCGAACGACGTCATCGTCGCTTTGGACGATCTCAGTCTGCAACTTTTAACGGTCTACGCACATTTTGAAAAACTGAAACAGCTGGATGATTCCTCAGGTGCCAGTGGTGTTCTTCCTTATCCGCGCACCGTCGCAGTGAACGCTAAATTTCGCTCGTCTGAAGGCATGTTGGAGAACAATGCGCTTTATTCGGGTCAGTACGATGCTTTGTTGGTCGTTCCATACACACAATCGGCGCTGCCTTTGATGGCCAATGCCGGTGTGATTGGTCACGAGCATTTCCATGCTCTTTTTCAGAAGCTGGTTGTGACCCCGTTGAAAGACAAATATCCAGATCCGGATCATCCAACGCTGCATCCGGTTGATGAGATGGGTCTGACGACCACGATGGACCGAAAGCGTCTGGCGAAGAAATCCAAGGCTCCTCCACGCATGACCTATCATGCGGCTTTGTTGCGAGGAGTGAACGAGGGCTTTGCTGATCTATGGGGCTGGATTTATTCCGGTGACACAAGTTTTGTCGGCAGATCTCTTCCTTCGGAAAAAACCAATCGCGAGCTGGAAGTGGTGCCGGACGATCTTTACTCGAAAGAAGATCTTTTGGGGCCGGTTGAAAATGGCGAAGACGAGGATGCACTTTTGTATCGCTCGTACCAGCACGGAACCCAGCTGGCGCGTGCCTTAAAGAACTTTGCGAAGATCTATGGTCATGGCAAAAAGATGGAGCCGGCGGCCATTCGCGAAAAAATGTCCAAGGTGCTGACGGCGACATTGCCAGCGCTTGAGAAAAAATTCGAATCTCTGAAAGACACCGAATATCTGACGCTCAGTCAGGTGGCCTTGCTATTTATGGATCAACTGCCAGACATTCGCTCGGACGAGTGCAACTTTATGGCGAAGCTGATGCCTCAAGAAGACACGGTCGGTTTGAAGATGGTCGAGAAGTGCAAAGCGATCGAGGAAAAAGAGCAGGGGGCTGCTCTATGAGATTTTTGATCCTGACCTTGATGGTGATTTTTGCGATCAATGCGATTGCCAATGCCAGCGAAAGCGAATCTGTGCGTCCGGTGAAAGCGATGATCGCCTACGGTTCTGAAATGCGTCCGGAAAAAGATGTCGATGGAAATCAGGCGACTCACAATTTGAAAAATTATTCTTTCGGTGCCGGATTTGGATCGTGGCTGGCCGTTTTCGAGCGAGCTTCCTTCGAGGAGTCTTCGGGGAATTCGACGCTGAATCTAAAGCGCACCCTGGAAGACAGTATGCTCTGGGGTCAGTATCGCGCTTTTTCTTGGAATCACACCGTTCCTTATGTGGGTGCGGGTGCCGGTTTTTATAAGGACAAGGTCGACACCACTCTCGGTGGTGTGACATCCACCAACGAATCTAAAAATAAACTTTTGATGGGTGGATGTTTTGGTCTGAGTTTGGACGTTCCCTATCTTTGGTTGTCGGCGGAAGCCCGATTGTTGTTCGGCGACGAGTTGGATCGTCAGCCGACATTAGGCGCCTTAGTGAAAATCGGCGTTTACTTTTAATCTTCGGCAAATCTCGAAAATTCTGTCCCCACATGCTGGGGAAATCTGACTCATCCCTCTTTCAAATGCTGTTTCTTTTCGTTTCAGAGTCTCTGTCACGGGTCATGAATCTTGCAAAAGTCCAGGGCATCAGTGTTTCAAGAGAAGTTTGAAACAGAAAAGGAGATTCACATGAAAACAGCTCAGATCATTCTGACCTTGATGCTTGCCACAGGACTTTCAGCGATGGCGGAAGAAACAATGGCCGAGAAGACGGAAGCGAAAGCTCACAATGTGAAACGGAGTATGAAAAAAGGCGCTCACCGAACTCAGGAAGCTGTCTGTATGGAAGGCGACGTCAAGTGTATGGAGAAGAAGGCGGCTCATCGTATGGAAGAAGCCAAAGACTATACAAAGGATAAAGCTTCTGAAGCGAAAAATGCCGTCGATTCAGATGCGTCTAAAAAATAACACTCGACCTTTTTGCACGTCGTTTTAAAGGCACAGCCTAATCAATCCCAGGACTTGGGTCCTTGCGGCATGTATTCCATAACTCCGGCTCTCGGATTACCTTTGAGTATATCCAATACTCTCGGGTGTGAGAGTCGGAAAGGAATATATGAAGCAGTTTTTGAAGAATGCCGGTTTTCTGGCATTGACTGGTTTGATGGTCGCCGCGTGTTCAAGCAATCCGCACAAAGCGGAGAAGATCGACACGAAGATCGAAAAGCAACAAGAGATCACGGGCAATACTTCTTTGGGAGTCAAAGAAGGCAATATGGTCGTTCAGAAAAAAGTCATGATGAACGAAGAGCTGCGTGCTTTGCAGAACGAAGTTTACTCGCTGGAAGATCGCGTTTATGGAAATCGCCAATATGGAAGCCTGGGTTTGTACGGCGTTCTTCGCCAGTGCAAAGCGGACTATTCAGACCGCAAAAACGGCGGTGATGGCAAGCTGATGTGGACCGAGCCCGTTGATCGCGTGACGGATAAGGAAGATGAATTCAATATCGGCGTTGATGAAACAGACAAGATCGTCGGTGTGAAAGAAGAATTCTTGAAAGACCGCATTTCGCGTTTTAAAAATTACCGAACAGTTCTGGAAAAGCGCCAAGACGAGTACGAGACCAAGCTGGCGGTTTGCCAGGCGGATTTGAAATCTCGCAAATTCGATGCAGCAGCTTCTCGAAAGCAGGAGAAGAAGACTGAGCCTGCTGAGCCGGATGAGACGACAAACTAATCTCGTGAATCAAAATTGAATCGAAGAGAACGGCAGGTGAAATCATCTGCCGTTTTTTATTTTAAGGACAAGTCCCGAAGCATTTGCGCTTGTAAGCAATTCCGCCGCGGCCGTCGCGGGTGATGGCCCGCAGATAAACATCTCGGCCAGCTGGCTGCTACTCCGGCGGCTTGAAGACATTCACATCAGCTGAAAGCGACCGGTAATATTTCAACTGTCCGTCGGTTGAAAACCAGCTGGTCACGATTTCCTCGCTGTCCGTGCGATAATCGCCGGAATCCGTCAGCACTCGATAAGATTCAGCCGTGATAGCTCCAAACGAAGGTGTGAGACTGGTCGGTGAGCTTGCCGGTAAAGTCGTCGTCAGGGCCGCACCGTTGATCAGAATATCATTCAGAACCGGATTCTGATTTTTTTCGGCCGCGGCACGAGTCGAAACGACAATGCGACGATAGCTTTGCACGCTTTCTCCACGCGTGTTTCGTACCAGATAAGTCACAAGGTAGGTGATGCCATTGAACTGATCCTGAGCACTGCGCTGATTGAAGATCACAGCCGAAGCTGGGATATTGACAGTGATAGCAGTCGCAGCCCCGGTGAATCCTTTCGCTGCCGTCATATCGCCGGAATTCAAAGTTCCTGTTTGAATTGAAGTGGCGGTTGGATTTCCGGTGCAAGAAGACTCGGCGCTGGTCACCGAAATGCAACCAGTGGCCTCAAAGCTCAACGATGTGGTCTCGTGGGTATCGCTGAGGATCGGTGTGATCGTTGTCGAGCCTCCGGCGTCGACTTCGGGTGCGCTTGCAATTAAGGCCAGAACCCGCAGGCTTTCCAATTGATTGTATTTTGGTAACGTATCGTCCATGCAGGCGGTCAGTGCCGTTGCCAGCAACAAATAAAGAATCGGTTTCATTAGAATTCTCCTTTCAGGCCCAAAGAAGGCAGGACAGGAAGGCCAGAGACCTCTTCTTTGCGAGAGTAATCATAGGCGTATTGATTGCTTTCGGGATTTTTCTGATTCCAGACGTTTTGAATATCCAGATAGAAAGTCCAAATTTCTTTTTCCATGATGAACTTTTTGTCGAAGCGAAGATCCAGCTGCTTGAAATCGCTGAAGCGTTCCGAGTAATAAGCGCCTCGGGTCGGTACATAGACATCGTTATCCGCATCAAAAGTTCCGCCCACGATCGGTGTATAGGGATTGCCGGTGACATAGCGAAAGCGTCCTGAAATTTTCCAGTTCTTGGCCAAATCACGGCTGGCGATCAGATTGATATTATGAGTTTGATCGCTTTCGGACAGATACTCGGATTGATCGGGTCTCCAGCGGGTGCTGCGTGACCAGGTGTAACTGAGCCAGCCGGTGTAAGGCGTATCATAAAATTTCAGTTGGGTTTCCACGCCGTAAGCGCGGCCACCGCCGTTGTTGTTGTAGTTTTAATAGACCACCTCGTTGTTGCGGATCACTTGATTGGGTGAAGCGACGACCAACTGTTCAAACCAACGTTCAAAGTAGGCCGAGCTCCAAGTGTAGCCGTCTTTGCGGCCTTCGCGGAAATCGTTTTCAAATCCCAGCGTCCAGTGAATGGCCTTCGGTGATTTGATATCCGGATTTCCATAAATCTCGTCGGTCTCAACACCTTCTGGCGGCTGATAGTAAACTCCGCCCGCTGTTTTCAGCATCAGATCGTTGGAGGCCTGGTAGCGAAATCCCAAACGCGGGGAAAGCAGCTTCTCTTTCGTTCGTCCAAAGGAATCGGCCCGCAGTGACGGAAGCGAGGTCAGGCGCCCCGTTGTGATTTCGTTCCGGAGGTAAACGCCAAGATCTTGATTGTTAAAGGTCACGCTTTGTTGGCGAGGCGAGCCGCTGGAGAAAGGATCTCTCACGCCGCCTTCGTCGCGGCCGGAAGGAATCTTGACGTCGACTTTGCCAGCGGTAAGCGAGGAATCCAGTCCCAGTTCGGTGTTCCAGCCAAAGTCTTCGCCTTCCATCCATTTCTTGTCCCAGTTTCCACGCAAGGACAGAACATTGGTTTTGTATTTGAAGTACTGGCTGCCAATATCGAAAAGAATTTGATCTTGTCCCAAGCCGATCGAAGCCCCAACCTGTCCGTCCGAGCCGAGATCTTTTTTCCACTGCGGAATCAGTCGGTAGAAGATCGTTTCATTGCGGAAGTTTCCACGAAAAGCCGGATCGTCTTTGAAAGGCTCTTTCAGCAAAAACCCCAGGCTATCCCGCGATGCCACGGCCACGACCTTCAGGTTTTCTGATCCTGAAAGCCTGCGGTGGTAGATCGCTGTGAAATCGGTGAACTCGGGAACGACCGTCAGATTGAAGTCTTCGCGTTTTTCCGCGATCTTTCCCAAAATCAATCCCACATAACTGTGACGAGCACTGATCAAGTAAGAACTGTCTTCATCAATTCGTTTTTCAAACAATCCGCCGGCTTTCAATGTGTCGACGAAGAAAAATCCTTTCTTGTCTCGATCGCCCGGATCTGGATTTCGTGTTTGCAGTGAAATGATTCCACCCAGTGCGCGCGAGTAATGAGATTCATAGCCTGCCGACAGGTAATCCACGGTCTCTAAGGCCTCTGGCATGACCACACTTGAGAATCCGCCAAAGTGAAAGACGATGGGAATTTCGTGTCCGTCAATATTGTACTTGGTATCTTTCGCGGCAGATCCTTGGATCACGACCTGTGAGGAAAATCCCGAAACTCGGTTCACGCCTGGAAGATTCTGCACGGCTTTGACCGGATCGCCATTGGCTCCGGGTAAAGTGAGGAACTCGGCTTGAGTCAGAGATTTTTGGGCGCTGTCTTTTTTCTTTTTGATCCCGACGATCACGGTTTCAAAAGCGGAATAACTTTCGCGCTCGACCAAAAGGGTTCGCGTTGGGTTTTCATCGCCTTCAGCTTGCTCGTCATCCAGTTCGAATTTTTGATAGCCAGGGAGGTTGATCACGAATTGAAAGCTTCCGGCGGGAACGTTTTCGATCTGAAAATTTCCTTTTTCGTCGGTTTGCGCTTTCAATTTGTGAGGGAGAACAAAGACACTGACGTCTTTCATTGGGATTTTGGTCCCGCGTTCCAGCACAGTACCGCGCAGATTCAGGGCCCAAACGGTGGAAGACAGCAACAGCAAGCTTAGAATTTGGAATGTCAGTTTCATAAATTAAATCACATGTGGTCGAGAACGAACCGATAGGTGTATCGGAACTTCACGGCCACATTTTTGTCTCCTATTTTTCCGGGTCGGAATTGCACCTGTTTCATGGCATTGATGGCCGCATCGTTGAGATCATAGCCGGGACCGCGAACCAAGGTGACCTGACGGACTTTGCCTTGGTCATCAATAATCATATCCATCACCACCGCACCTTCGATACCGGCTTGTTTGGCTTTGGGCGGATAGGGAATGCGAACCTGCGAAATCAGCACAGGCATTGACGTCACCAGATAATCATCCGCAGGAATTGGAATCGAGTCCGCATCATTTGCATCCAGCTTCAGATCATCCATCTCTTTGGCAACTGTGTTGCCGGCTTTGATTTCCACCGTGTCAGCGGTTGGATTTTCGGCCTGAATTGATTTGCGATTGGTCCCGAAGACTTTGCGCTGTTCAGGTTTGGGCTCGGGCTTTGGTTTGTCCATTTCCTTTGGTGGCTGCAAATTCAAAGCAGTCGGAGTCGATGGCGGAATTTCAAATACTTCCACCATGACCTTTTTGGCTTTTGTAGGAGTCACAAATTGGAGGCCCAGCACAATGCAGACCAAAATAATGTGGACTCCGACCGACAGAGAAAAAGGTGAAGTGCGTTGGACCAAAGTGGTCATAGCTATTTTTCTTCTCTTTCGATTTGGACCGCGAATTTGTTAAGCCCCGCAGTTTTCAGAAGATCGATGACTTTTACGACCCGGCCATAGACCACTTCTTTGTCGGCGCTGATAATCGCTTGCGATTCGGAGTTTTTTGCCAGTGCCACACGAGCCGCTTCTTGCAATCCTGAATCATCAGTGATCTGGCCATTGAGCAAAATATTGCCGTCACGATTGACCGCAATCCCCAAAGTCTCAACCACCTGGCCATCGCCAGAAACAGTCTTAGGAAGATTGAGTTCCAAAATATCTTTGATCAGCATGGGGGCGGTGACCATAAAGATCACCAGCAGAACCAACACCACATCCACGAAAGGGGTGATATTGATCGACGACATCAATCCTGATTCTTCAGACGATGAAGAGGAATCGAGACCGGCCAACTGCTACCTCTTGTTCTGTGCTACCAAAAGGTCGCGAAGGGATTCGGTCCAGCTCATCAGATCCCGGATGTGTTTGGAAAAAATATTGAAAGACACAACGGCCGGAATGGCGACAAAAAGTCCAAAGGCGGTGGCATACAACGCCTGAGAAACTCCGCTCATCACTGCGCTGGATCCGGACTGCGATCCCAGATAAGCGAACGAGCGAATGATACCCAGAACTGTTCCGAACAATCCGATAAACGGAGCGTTCGCTCCCAAGGTTGCCAAAACCGAAAGGCCTTTTTCAAGGCGGAGACGATCGGCTTTCACAAAGCTGGAAACGGCACGGTCCACGCCTTCCGAAGAGCCGGCATGTTGAACAGCGGCCTGTAGAGCTCCGGAAAGAAATCCCGGGCTTTGCTTGAGCTTTTCCTGGAAAGCATCGAGCTTGCGATTTTCAAGATCCGCTTTCAAATCTAAAAACAGCTTTTCATTTCGCTCGGTACCCAAAACACGCCTGCGATCAAAGACAATCGACAGCGACCAAATGGAAAGGCCAAACAAAGACAACAAGATCAATTTTTCTACAACGTCGGTCACAAGAATCAATGCATTCATGGGTTCTAAATCTAGCAGGGCCGGGTCGCTCTTTGCTAGCTTCAGTTGCCGGGTTCCACTATTTAACGCGGAATTTCTCCCCAAAATTCTAACCAAAATTAAAAGCCCGCACTACAGTCATTGCCTGCGTCGTCAAATCTGTTCGGCCACCTTGATGTTGGCTCTGTGCTTAACAGCGAACCCGGCATGGGCCAAAAAAAAGAAAAAGCGCAAAGTTTTTGCGCCGCCTAAGCTCACATGTCCACAGGGACTTTCCAATTTGGGACCCGACACGGTTGTCTATAAGACCTACTCGATGGGGCCGCACGAAAAGCTTTTGATCTGTGTGCTGCCGGATGAAATGGAAAAAGGAAATCTCAAGGGCAAGTATTTGTATCAATATGAAGCTGCCTTATTCCGCGATAACAAATTTGTTCAGCGCGTTTTCAGCGGCAGCCAAAAGACGCCCGTCATTTTGAAAAAGCAAAATGGCGAGCTCTACGAGATCATGCATCTGAATTTCCGCGACGAGTATTATCCGCTTTACCGGGAAAAAATCGCTTGCACGAATGATGAATGCCGTCGAGTCGACAAATCTTGCGTCTACGATCAGACTTCGCTCAGCCCTATGGGCCCTCGGGATTTCGAGCGTGAAAAGGTGATCTACGCCAAAGGCGCTGGACAGATTCAGGATGTTACGGATGGGGACCTTGCACAGATGGCCAACCTCGCGATGCGGGGGCGCCGGTTGGCAGTCGAGTTCTTCACTGATCTAAGACCGAAACCCAAGCTCTTGGGATCGGCCAATGAATTCTACACTCATATGCAGGCACTGCTGACTGAGATGCGCGAAGCGGGTTGTCTGACTTTACAGTAGCACGGTACACACTTTTCCCGCTCGCGGCTTGATGACTCTTTGATTTGAAGACTAACTGATCATGCCCATTGGGATGGGCTTGAGATTCTGGAAGGTCGTACTGAGCTCGGCCTGTGCATTGCGAGCCGACTCGAGGAATGTGATTCGCGAACTGCGGTGAGGACCCCCGACAGCCTTTCCACGAAACAACATGCGGCGTTTCTGCCGAGGCGTCGATTCGATCAAGATAATGTCCAGCAAGTGTTGCGACATGAACTCGATTGGCAGAAGGTCATTCAAGAGAGCGCCCGAGGCAGACACATTCACACTGGATGTGCGAAACGAGCGCGTCTGAGTCAGGATAATCACCTCAAGTTTGACTGCAAATCGCGGAGCGATTCGACGGCCATTGGGCGCGGGATCCTGGTACTGAAGCCGAAGCTCATCAAAATCGATAGCGATTGACGTGCTTTCCAAGATCGGATCCGAGTGGCTAACGGACAACATATCGGTCGATGGCTTGCGAACTGCTGAATCCAGGACACACCTCCGTAATTGAGTTATGGCAACCAAGAGCTATTAGAGCAAAGGTCGCGCCGAGTGTCCCAAACTCGCACGTTTCAAATGGAGCTGGGGTCCAATTTAAGACTGTCGAACCTTTAGAAAGAACTGAGAAGGGGCCATTTGAATCAGAGAGAGAATTTGCGAACTTGCGCTTGAAAATCGAACCTTTGATCAAAGCCAAAAGATCGACGTCCCCGAATGAGACACATGTTTGAAGCACATAAAAAAAGCCGCGAGATTTCGCGGCTTTTAGAAAAAATTAATTTGGAATTCGCTGTCAGTTATTCAGCTGACGTGATCTTGGTCACCAAGGCAGAAGCGACTTTCGCACGAGTCAAAAGGTCCTTCTTATAAGCCTCGGCTTCTTTCGTCGTCGTGAAAAGACCGACGCTGACACGGTACCAAGTGGCACCTTTGATCTTTGCTGACACGTAGAAAGCGCTGAAGCCCTTGGCCTTCAAATCAGCCGACATGTTCTGAGCTTCTTTCTCGGTTGGATAAGAAGCGACTTGAACAGTGAACTTGCCAATTGCGCTGGAAGCGACTTCCTTTGGCAAGGCCGCTGGAATTCGCGACGCGACGGCTGGAGGATTTTCGATCACCGCTGAATGACCTTCCGCCATACGAGCTGCCGGCTTCAAAACCTCGCCGTGGGCTGCTGGAGCAGCTGGAGCCGAAGGAGGAGTGATTGCGCCATGAGCAGGTGCTGGTGCCGGAGTTGTTCCGTGAGCTGGAACAGAAGCGGGCTGATGAGGAGTTGCAACTGCGGCTGTGCCGTGTTCTTCGCCATGACCTTCCGCCTTGGCTTGCGTGTGCTCGTCCATGTGCTTGTCATTCAGTTTGCCGGGCTCGCCAGCTTTGGTGTCGTCAGTGACAAATTCTTCTGCCAGTTTTGCGATTTCGTCGTCAGACAAAGCTTTTTCTGGTTTTACGGTACCCGCATCCGGATGAACCGAAGCGATGCCACGAGCTTCTTCGCCCTCGCCACCATGACCTTCTTCAGCTGCCACTTCGTGAGAGCCTTCAGAGGATCCGTGTCCCGGCTCGAGCTGAGCCAGCTTGTGTTGATTGTCACTGAACTTTTTGCCGACGAAGGTTCCAACGGAAAAAGAAAGCAATGCGATGAAAAAAACCAAAACCAACTTAACGACCACATCCGTCTTGGATCCGAATCGCTCAACAGCCATAAAATCCCCCTTGCTTTCATTGTAGAGTCGGCCAACAATCCTGGTCAATGTGTCATCAATCTGACGTAGAAAATAAACAGGGAAAGCAGTTGGAATATGTCGCCTGAGCTCGACTGGGATGCGGTGCTATATAAAGCTCTGAAAGCTGCACGGCTGGGCCGAGATGTTCTGATGCACTACTTTGGTCGGTTGGAACACGTCGAAGAAAAGTTCCAAGCGGGTTTGGTCAGCGAAGCCGATAAAGAATCCGAGAAAGCGATCTTCGATTATCTTCGAAAACATTTTCCGAACGACGAGTTCGTCGGAGAAGAATCAACACTGGACTCGACCAACATCCCACCAAGCAAAGCCAAAGGCCGTTGGATCGTCGATCCTTTGGATGGCACCACCAACTACATTCATCGCTTTCCGATTTTCTGTGTCAGCATCGGCTACGAGTATGAAGGTCAAATGCAAGTCGCCGTGATTGATGTTCCGATCCTGGGCGAAGTCTATTCCGCGATTCGTGGAAGGGGAGCTTTCATCAACGGTCGTCGCATGCAGGTCAGTGCCACATCGACGATTAAAGATTCATTGCTCGCGACAGGATTTTTTGGTGAGAACGAACCGCAATTGCAAGAACAGCTGCGGGTTTTCACCGATATCGTTCGCAGATGTCGCGGAGTTCGCAGACCAGGTGCCGCGGCCTACGATCTTGCGCAGGTCGCACGCGGAGTTTTCGATGGATTCTGGGAAAAAGGCATCAAAGCTTGGGACGCGGCTGCTGGAATTTTGCTGGTTGAAGAAGCTGGCGGGAATGTCTGCACCTACCGCGGGGCTGCTTACACGCCTTACAAGAACTCGATCATCGCCACCAACGGTCGGCTGAGTCAGGAATTGGTTAAAAGCTTCCAAGGATTCATAAGCCCCGAGACCGATTGAGGAATTTTCATTTTCCGCGTCAGACAATTAAAATGCTGAAATGCCTG
>CBIHPB010000035.1:0-16822 GCA_966211485.1 uncultured Bdellovibrio sp. | reverse complement strand
ACCAAGAAAATCGGAATTGAAAACAGTGCCCACCAGATTCCCACGGACAGGAAGGACATCTTGGTCGCCTCGGCCTTGTCAGCCAGACCAAAAAGGGCCGGCTTCATCACCATGATGATATTCACCAAGAATAGCACACCACCGCCCAGATATCCCAGCGCGTATCCCAATGCGGACTTAAATTCCATGTCCTTTGCTTCGGAAATCGAACATAGCAAAGAATCATAGAAAGTCATTCCACCCGAGAAACCCAAGTTCGCGACCAGGAACAAAACAACTGCGAACATCCAATCGCCTTGCGCCACCATGGGCATGAGGCTTGTTCCCAAAACTCCGAGAAAGGTGAAGAAAAACAGGAATGCTTTCTTTTTCGAGCCGCGATCAGCGAATGCCCCCAGAACCGGCGACAAAGCCGCTAAAACTCCACTGACTACTGAATGAGTCAGTCCCAACTGCGCCGTGCTGGTCGAAACATCCGCGCCCGAGCTCCAATAACTTTTGTAGAAGATCGGAAAAAGCGCCGTCATGACAGTGGTTGCAAATGCTGAGTTCGCCCAGTCATACATCGCCCATGACCAGGATGCCTTATCAAGTCGTTTCCAAAAAGATTGTTTCATCCCCTCATCTTGAAGGTGCCCACCCCTTTTTGGTAGCGCTAATGCGTTAAACTATTGAAACTGTTAATTCCCGATCAAGGTAACGCAATCGCGCTACAAAAAAGGGGTGGGCGATTTAGAAATGGTAAACGAGAGACAGTCCCCAGCGGTCGTATTTGTCGTAAAGGCCCAACAATGTTTCTTCGGGACCTTGCAGCCACTGAGCATCCACGGTGACCGATAAAGATTCAGATAACCTTCGAGTCATCGCAAGTTTGGCGACGGAAGATTTTCCGACAGTATCGTAAACTCCGCCAGCCAACAGGTCGAAGTTTTCGCCCCAAGGGATGCGAAGGCCCAAGCTCCAGGCATTTTCATAGATCGAACGTAAGAAACTGATTTGATCTTTGGCCTGACGTTTTTGTCCTTCATGCTGAACCAGCACGGTGACAATTCCCTTGCGGGTTTCAAAATTCTTTTCGATCCCGATCACATTGGTGGATTCTTCACCCGGCAGTCTGGCATCCGTTCCGGTGGGCTTGATCCAATTGGCGCCGCCTTTGAAGGAAAAACTTGAAAACGGCAGAACGAAAGTCGCCGCGATAACTTGATGGCGATAATAGAACGGAATCAAGATCACCGGCGAATCCAAAACAAAGTTGGTCGACGAAGCATTGAAAAACAAATGCGGATCCTGCGAAAGACCGTCGTAAAAAACCAACTGTCCTTCAAAGGCTTCTGATTTTCTTTGAACACGGGCCGCGACGTTGTTGTTGAGGGCTTTGTTGATCTCGACCGCATCGTCGACTTTGTATTCGATATCAGCAGGAATTCGGGCTTCGGTGATAAATTCGGATTCCAATGGCAGGCGCTTTTCACGTGGCCACCAGGCACTTTGCTCGCCCGGAAGTTTTGGAGTGGTCTGGCGTGGAATGTAGAAAATCTCCCACTGCCACTCTTCAATCTCTTGCGACAGAGAAAGTCCGGCTGAACTCATGTGCGCTGGATTCGAGGGATCTTTCCAATTTTTGGAATGAATCACATCAGCTGGATTGAGAATGTCCGGCCCATCCGGAATGATCGTCTGATAACCACCGCGGATCACAACCGGCGACGATTTATTCTCAATGTAAAACTGCTTAGGATTAAACCAAGTCATCTCTTCAGAATCTTTGCTGAGCTGATCCGATTTCAATTCCAGTTGGGATTTCCATTTCCAAGTCCCTTTGCGAGACTTCCAATCGGTCATCAGCTCAAGATCCGCACCGGCCGCCTGATTGGCGTATTGAGACGTGGACTGAAATGAATATTGCTGATAGTAAGCACCGATCGAGCCACCGGCTTTCCAATCGGCAAAGGCTGTTGGCTGGAAAACCGCGGCTGTCAAAAGGAAGGCCAGAATGAAGAGTGGAAACCGAATCACCATCCCTTTCAGGATAGCGAAGGGGATCTTTGGGGTTCAACTAATCTTTCAAAGCTGATTGCGAAAAATCCGAGGATGAAAGTCCGGAATTGATCTTCATTTGCGACAGACGGACCTGAGTCCCGCGCCCGTTGAGATGATTCTTGACGTCAATCTCCTGAGCCCGCCAAACATTGCCAAGCTTGGCGTAATTCTTAAACTCGACGGTTTTCTTCAGACGATTTCCGACATAATATTCGGTCTTCATTGGCAGGAAATCTTTTTTCGAAATCTGACTGACAACCCGCGAATAAGCCGAAGATCCCTTGGCAGGTATCAGCTCGATCAGCCAAGCCTGCGCATCTTCTTTGGCCAGTTTCACTTTCGAAGACTTGATCGCCTGTGAATTCAAATCTTCAGGGCTGATTTCGGAACCCAAAAGGCCGCCTTTGGTTTTTCCAGTCACCACACGTCGGACCTGACCGCTGGACGGAAGATAAATCCACTGGGCCTCTTTACCATCTTTGACTTGGCCCAGAAAACCCATGCCTTTGATATCGGCTGGAGACTGAATTTTTGCGATCACTGAAAATCCATCCTTGCGATAAGTTTTCAAATCGATCACTCGCGTTTTGGTCTCGCCGTTTTTTTCGATGATTTTCATTTCCACCTTGGCCTGATCATCCTTGGCATCAAGCTGACCACGGGATTTTTGCAGAATATCTTTTGCTTCGACGGCGATCGCACGCGACGGGATCAATGTTCCTGCCAAAAGCGCTGCCAAGGCAAAGCTTGCGACCTTGGCCAGAGGCGTGAGGTCTTCGTCTGGAACTTCAACCGCTTTCACTTGACCGCGCACCAAGCCTGGGAAAAGTTTCAGCATGGCCGGCAAGAAGAAAAGATCAGCGATAAATCCGGCCACGATTGAAATCATCATAAATGCTCCAAAAATCTGGTTCATCGAAAAATGAGAAAACACAAAAATCGAAAATCCCACCAGCATCACCAATGATTCAAAGAAGCAGGGATTGGCTTCCATCATCATCGCACGCTTGAGAGGAAATTTACCCGTTCTCATCAACGCCCGCAGACGGCTGAGCAGGTAAACAGTATTATTAAACGCAAACCCCAGGGCGATCGAGAAAATCAACGCGACCCCCGGCTTGATCGGTACCTGAGTCCAGGCCAATGAGATCATCAACACGGCTGGCGGCACAAAGTTCGGCAAACAGGCCACCAAAGCCCATCTCAGCGATCGGAACATCAAAACCAAAAACAATCCAATCAATACCAGTGAATGCCAAAATCCTTGCACCAGTTCTTTGGCGACCTCTTGATTGATGGTGTGGGACGCGATCGCCATTCCGCCTTCCGATATTTCAACATCTTTGAAATAAGCATAAACGCTGTCCGCAATCCAAGTCCTGGTGCTGGCAATCTGATCGCTTGGCTTATCCTTGAGACGAATCATCATCCGCAACTGCTTGGCATCTTCGGTCATAATTTGTGTCAGCGGATTTTTTTCGGCCATCGAAAAGAGGAAGAACGTTTCTGCGACCTGTCCCTTTTTTGCCGGGATTCCGCCTTGGAAGAAATCAGTTAAAGTCACAAGGCTTCCAACAGTTGGGTTTTGACGGATGTGCCGGCTTAGAGCTTCCAGCTGCTTGAGAACCTTCGGGTCTTTCCAATGATTTTCTTTTTTGGAAGACAGGACGACTTCATAGGCCACGACGCCACCGTAAACCTGATCCATCCACTCGGTCGAAGCGCGAACCGTGTCGCCCTTGGGAAGATCGTCAAACAAACGTCCCGAGAAATTTAAACGGCTCATTGAAACAAAACCAAACAGACTGATGGCTATTGTTGAATAGAAAATTATTTTGGGGAACCGCAGTGGCAGCAAAGACCAAAAAGCAGGCCGATCAAACCATGGACGCATCTTCGGCTGAACAAATGGAAGACTGACCAGCAAAATCATTTGTCCATACAGTGCGACCAAACCAATCACTGCCGCCACCACCCAACCATATTCATGAATGATCGGAATATGCGAAGGCGCCAGGGCTAAAAATCCCAAAGCTGTCGTCCAGGCCCCAAGAAAATTGGCCAGCGAAAGCTCTCCGACTGTGCGAACCGATCCCAGCCAGCGATCACGGAAAGCCGCTAACTGCGAAGATGGTTTCTGGGACCAAAGATGCAAAGTGTGTATCAGAAGGCTCATCACCGAAACGCTGCTGACAATCGGAAGCGTGACCAGCACCACGTTCATCGGAATTCCCAGTGCGGCCAGCAGACCCAGCGAGAAAACATTCACCATCAACAGACTGACACAAGCCAAAGCAATCGCCGTCCAATGCGAGAATAGAAAATAGAAAATCGCACAGAATGCCAGAACCGCGATCGACAGGAATTGACCGAGCTCGGAACGAATCAAATTCGACAGTCTGGTTTGAATCACCGGCACGCCGGCTGATAAAACCTGCGCGTTTGGAAACTTCTTTTGAATGATGCCTTCCATTTTTTCGCGGAACTTCAGCATCTCGGAAGCCTTGGTAGACTTGGCTTCCAGAACCACCAGGGTCGAGCGGAAATCTGGCGTGATCAACAGCGGATACAGCAATGGGTTCGAAAGAATCGCCTGCTTCCATTTGCTGGGTGGCATGCGATCGAAGATGTTGCCAACAAACAGTTCCTTCGAAGTCGTCGATGCGCCTTCAATCAAAGTCAGCGACAGAGCTTGCGAAACATCTTCGCGTTCCTGAAGGGTTCTCGATAGTTCGCGCAGCTTCTGGACCTGTGTCTTTTCGAGCCAAGTTGGACCTTGGTCCAGGGTGATGACGTACAGGAAAGGTGACTTTTCATTCAGTTGAAAAGTTTGACGGATTTCCCGGTCTTTCATCAGCAGCGGATGCTCTTTAGGATAAAACTGGCGAATTGAATACTCGGTACTCAGATTTCGCAAAGCCCACCCGCTCCACGCCACCGACAGAAAAAGTGCGGCGAAAAGAAAATAGACAGTTTGTTTGGAACTGAAAATTCTCTTCAACCTACCTGGACTTTCGCCGATAAGACCTAAGTCAGATTTGTGTTTAGACGGGAGCTTGTGACTCATGAAAAAGAAATCGGTTTTTACCTCTCTTTTCTTGATACTTTTTAGTCTGCAATTGCACGCTGGAACGATCGAAGTCGGCCAGTGGATTCCGTGGTCCTCTGTGGTTCAGGAGGCGAAAGCCTGGCCTCTGGGTTTTCAGACGGCGGCGCAGAATTTTATGCTGCAATGGCAAGAGTGGAAGCCGCAGGCTTTGCAAACTGATTTCGTGGTTGCGGGCCAACTGGGAAGCCTTGCGATCACAAAGGAAGGCATTCAGGCCTCGGCGACTGGAATGTCAGCTTCTTTGAAGGTCGGCCGCCTCGCTTTGGACCAGACCGTTGTGAAAGAAATCGGCGGCAACCGCATCGAAATTCATATCAAGGCTTCTTGCCAGCCTTTCGAAATCAAAGTCCCGACCTTTGACCTGGCGATCTGGGCTCCGTTTCAGAAAACCGCTGTTGGTTGGGGACCTGCACTGACAGATCTCAAGCTCGGCGTGCATGACGGCTGGAGCGTCAGCGATCTCACCTGCGAAGGGCCTATGGGAATCGAAGATCGTGTGACCGCGATCATTCAAGATTCATTGAAAAATTCGGAAGCTCTTTCAAGCCTGCTGAAAAACTATCTTGCACCCGAACTGCAAAAGCGATGGCAGGCTGCTTGGTTGCAAATCACTTCCGAGAAATACAAAGACCTTCAGATCACCTCAACCAGCGAACCCATGGACGAAGGATTTTTCCTTCGCGGCATAATGGCCGTCGGCAATGGCGACTGGAAAGTCGCACTGCCCGCGCAACTGAGCGTGCTTAGCAATGTGAAGTCGCCGCAACTGGTGATTTCAAATGAAGGTTTTGCCGCTTTGGCGAAAGAAAATCTCGGAAAATTCTCGATTCAAAAATACGACCTGCAACAAGTCCCCGCTTTCAACAAACTGATGCACAGTCGTCTGAGCCAGCTTTTTGTTTGGTCAGATCTTTTGCATTTCGGCCGCAACACTCCATTTTATCTCTCAACCAAGCCTGATCAAAACGTTCAGGTTCAAGCGATGGGTGGCGGCCAGTGGCAAGTGCAAATGCAAACCCGTGGCGTGATCGAAGTATCGCGCAAAGGGAAAAATTGGTCTTATATCAACTGGGGTGTCGGACTTTCTTCTGTCGCTTCAACCGAAGTTAAAGACAGCAAACTGATTTTGCAATCCGGACAGCCACAGACAAATCTGAGCTGGGCATTTGATCCCGCTTACCTTGCCGCCTTCAAACCCAACGGAATTTCGGCGAAGGTTCTGAAAAAGGCCGCCGAAGCGGTTTTCACCAGCCGCTCGACCGAAGTGGAACTGCCATCGCTGACAATTAATAACAAACTGTGGAAGCTCAACGGCTGGGTCGAAGATCGCGGTTTGATCTGGATGGAATGGCGCTAGATTTTAGCGAATCTCAGATTTCGGTCCAAGGATGGTCGCGCCAGGCGGTACATCCTTCGTCACCACGGCATTGGCTCCGATTTTACATTCATCGCCCAATTTGATTGGGCCTAGAACTTTGGCTCCGGTTCCAATCAGAACTTTGTTTCCAACAGTCGGATGTCGTTTCACCGGATCGAATTTGATTCCACCCAAGGTGACACCGTGGAAGATAATGCAATCGTCGCCGATATCGGCGGTTTCACCGATTACCACACCCATGCCGTGGTCGATCACCAATCGTTTACCGACTTTGGCGCCTGGATGAATTTCCACACCCGTCAGAAAACGGGAAAGCTCACAGAAAAACCGAGAGAAAAAATAAAGACGGCATTTGTACAAGGCATGCGCAATTCGATGAAAGAAAATCGCTTTCGGTCCCGGATACAAAAGTGCGATTTCCAAAAGTGATTTGGCCGCCGGATCGTAGCTTTTATAGGCCCGTAAGAAATCCAACATTATTCCGCCTTAGCCGCTGCCGCACAGAAAAGATCAGCCCGCTTGCTGTCTTTGAACGTCACCTGGGTAATTTGATTTCCCGAAGCGAAAAAGAAGGTGCCACCCAAGACCGAATCGTGACGAGAGCGGTTGGTGTTGACCTCGATGCCCTTGGTTTTGCCAGCGCCCAAGATGAACTTTTTGATGTCCATATATTTGTTGCAGCCAGCACCCCAAACTTCGCCGTCGAGCTTTCGTTTGCGCGCGCCGGAAATGAAATAGGCTTTCATTTTGTCGTCAGAGGCCACTTCCTCGAGGTCGAAGAAAACTCGGAAAGTTCCAGATTCATCCTTCACAAAATTGGCGAGATCGATTTCGCCGCCGCCTCGTGGAAACTTGATTTCAATTTCAGGCTCGACCAAAATTCCAGGTGTTTTTTCAACGAGACGTACCTGAATGGCGGAAAAGCTGATGGACTCTTTGCCACCGACATTTCCGAATTGCTCCCAAATCTGAATTGGAACTTTCACATCAGCACCGGATTCGGTCATTTCGATTGTCTTCGCCAACGCTGACTGTGTTATCAGGGTCGCGCAGCCAAGAATTAAACTAAAAATAGAGGCTCGATTAATGAGCATCGAGTTGTTCCTTGATCTCTCGCAGCGGACGATAGCGATCTGAAATCAACAAACCTTGCTGAACCAAATCTTTTGCACGATCGGCATTTCCCTGTGCCAAGGCGATTCGAGCTAGACCCGCGAAAGAGGCAAGGCTCTGCGAATTGATTCCCTGGATTCGTTTCCATTCCCGCTCGGCGCAGCTCCAGTCCTTTTGCTCTTGGCAAACCCAAGCTGATGTCGAAACCAAAAGCTCATTGCCGCCGCCCGAAGCAGACTGGATCAGGGCTTTGGCTTCCTGCACTCGTCCCGATCGATACAGCAAGAAAGCATGCAGCCCCATCAAAGACATATCACCTGCGTATTGAGCCCGCGCTTTTTCCGCCTGCTCGATGGCCGTTTTGATATCGCCCGTCTGATAGCTGCAGTAACTTTCCAATGCCTTCATTTGAGGAGAATCCGCCGAACCGTGCAGCACAACAGCGCACAGTTTTCCCATATAATTCCACTGCAGAATTTCCTGATGGATCAAAAGATCATGCACATGCTTTCGAGTCAGGTCCGGATCGACCTGCAAAAGGTTTTTCACGGCCAGATTCATTTCCTGTTCGCGACCCATCTTCTTTTGAGTCGCCGCCATCAAAAGATAGGCTTCCGCCTGAGCATCCGAGTATCGACCGACGTAGCGTTGCAGATCGGTCAAAACGGATTCTAGTTTTTCGTTGTCTGTAAACTGGCGATAGTGGGCAATACTTCGATACAGATAAACCAACGGCTCTTTCACGCCGGCTTTCATAATGGCGCGAATGCCTTCCATCGCTTCGCCGAACTGCTCTTCCAAAATCGAAATCTCCAGCAAATTGACCAGCGCCGAATCTGGGGGAGGCACAGCTTTGACCACTTCTTGATACCGCTTTTTCGCTTCGGCATATTGGCCGTCATTCAAATAAGAAAAAGCGATCATATTGGCGATCTCAGCCTCTTGTCCGGCGGTCACCTGCGGATCCTGTTTGATATCATCCAAGATCTGACGGGCCTGAGCATTTTGTTTTTCGACCACCATTAACAGCGGAACCATCATCAGTTTGTTACGGGCCGAAAGCTTCTGAAGTGATTCGGCCTTTCGATAGAACACCAAGGCCTGATCGAAATGTCCGACCTCCATCTGCGCTTGTGCGAGACGAATGTATTCTGGATATCCAATCGCCTTTTGGCTGTTTTTCTGGCTGAGGTAAACATAAGCACCACCGCCGACCATAACGACAATCAATAAAATCCAAACCAAAATGGAAAACCATTTCCGGTCCGATTCCAATTTTCTCTGAACACGGAAATCGGTCTGAGCCGCATAAGTAATCGGCTTTGGCTCGGGATTCGGGATGCTTTGTCCGTTGCCGCCTGAAGATGACGCCTGAGGAGCCGGATTGTTGATCGGCACCGTGGTTGTTTCCTCGGGATTCATGGTCACCGTTCGGTTGCCGACAAATGTCGAGCCGGTGTCTTCACGAGCTTCGCTTTGCTGTTCGCGCAGGAACTGAACGATGTTGGCAAACTGGCGGTGTTCGCGAATGAACAGCCAACGAGAATCGGGTGAGCGAATTTCATCAATCAAAGAAATTCGCTTGTTGGTCAGCATTTGAATGACTTCTTCAAGCGCAAAAGGGCCTAAAACCGCACCAGACGATTTCACAAGCCATGTTTTTTCCGCTTCAGCTGCTTGACCCATTATTCCTCAGTTTATTCCTCAATGTTTAAAGTGGCGGACACCGGTGATCGCCATATTGACGCCCAAACCTTTTGCCGCCGCAAACACGTCCTCGTCCTTCATCGATCCACCAGGTTGCAACACCCAGGAAACGCCGGCCTTTGCCGCCACTTCGATCGAGTCCGGAAACGGAAAGAACGCATCGCTTGCCAGAATCACCTGGCTTAAATTTCCAAAATGAGTTTTCATTCGCTCGATCGCCTGTTTCACGGCATCGACCCGGTTGACCTGGCCCATGCCCAACCCCACCGTCTGCCCGTTTTTTACCAGGGCAATCGCATTGCTTTTCAAAGTGGCGCAGACTTTTTCTCCAAACTGCAGATCCTTCAAAACAGAATCCGAAGGCTTTTCGCCCAGGAATTTCCAGCTGGAAATGTCGCTGGCGACTGAATCTTTTTGTTGCAGCAAAAATCCACCAGCGATCGTTTTCATCTCAAAGCGCATTTGCTCCTGCCCCAAAGACTTCCACTTGAGAATGCGCAGATTTTTTTTCTTCGCAAAAATTTCCAAGGCCTCGGTCGAATAAGAGGGAGCCACTACACACTCGAGGAAAATTCCCTGCAACATCTCGGCTTCGGCTTTTCCAATCTCGCGATTCACGGCAATGATGCCGCCAAACACGCTGACTGGATCCGCTTTCAAAGTTTGCTCGACCGCGACCGACAGTTGGCTCGCCACCGAAGCACCACATGGATTGTTGTGCTTAACTGCAACAGCCGCTGGCTCTGTGAATGTTTGCACTAAAGAGCTGGCTGCTTCGAGATCCAAGAGATTGTTGTAAGAGAGAACTTTGCCTTGCAGGACTTCAGCTGTGTGCAGGCCTTTTTGATCGGCCAGAACACGGTACCAGGCCGCTTGCTGATGTGGATTTTCACCGTAGCGAAGTTCCATGACTTTGTGGCCACCCAATGAAAACTGTTCACCCCAGCCATTGCCAAGCTCAGCTGCGACCAAAGAATCGTAAGACGAAACATGTGCGAAAACTTTCGACGCCAGTTTCTTGCGATCTTCCAGAGTCATTTCTTTTTTCTCGGCGATCCACTCGTAATCATGCGGATCACAAACAACCGTCACCTGAGAAAAATTCTTTGCGGCCGCTCGCAAAACTGTCGGGCCGCCGATATCGATTTTCTCAATCAGCTCGGCACCTTGCAGTTTCTTTTCAACCGCCGCTTCGAAGGGATAGAGATTGCAGATCACCAGATCAAACGGAGCCAGCCCCGACTTTTTCAACAGCTCGAAATCTTCAGGATGATCTTGGCGGGAAAGAATCGGCATGTGCACATTCGGGTGAAGCGTCTTCACCCGGCCGCCCATGACCTCGGGAAATCCAGTTTGCTCGGAGATATCGACGATCTGGATGCCATTGTCTTTCAAATGCTGGGCGGTTCCGCCAGTCGAAACAATGCGCATGCCTTTTTGATAAAGAGGTTTCAGAAATTCAACTAAACCCTTTTTTTCTGAAACGCTCACCAAAGCGTTCTGGAACATACAAAATCCAATTCATGTTAAAGACGTCGCAAGCCCGGTCCAGTCCAACCGCAAATCTGTCGGTTAGTTCCCCATCGGCAGTTTCGTCAGAAGCAATTTCAAATCGTCGTTGGTGAGCAAAAGCCCGGCCCCGATAAAATTCGATCGCTTCTTTTGGTTGTTGGCAGCGTCTTGGATACCACCAAGCACGTAGATGCCTTTCCAAACGTTGTACTGGAGCTGAGCTCGGATGTTCAAGTCGCCGAGCTCAAAAAAGTCCATCGAATAAACCAGCTTGTTTCTGTAGAGATTATAATCAAATCCAACGCCACCACTGTTCTCGATCAGACCGCCACGCACCGTGAGATCCCAGAATGTCTTCGCGAACAACGCGTTGAATTTAACTTTGTTATGGAATGTTTTAACTTCGTTTGTATTCGATTCCGGTCCGCCGTTGGTGGTCGTGCGGGTGTCCGTCTCTTCGACAACCCCCGTCGGATCGTCCACGATTCCCAAGTAATAGTAACGATCCAGACCCGGCTGCAATTTGATGCCGACCGTCGTCTTCATGCTTCCAACTTCACCCAGGTAATCCGAGTGGAAATCCAAAGCCGTTTGCGTTTTTCCCGCCGTATCCAGGAAGCTGTTCACGCCTTCGATCGCCGTGTTCAATTCTTCAACCGTGTCTTCGTCGTTGATCAGGCGACCGATGGTTCCTTCGCCGCGATTAACTTTGCCCGAGATTTCGTCGATGTTTTTCATCGCCGAATCCAATCGAGTCATGGTGCGCTTCAACTGCACTTTGAACGAATCACCCGACGGATCATTCAAGATCTCATCCAAGGATTTGGTCACGCGATTGACCTGATCGACGATCTGATTGATCTTGCCTTTGTTTTCAGCCGTGATGTCTGACAAATCCGCCGTCAGCTTTTCAATATTCGAAACGATTCGGCCCAAGATGTGTTTGCGGGTGCCATCTTCCGTCGTCGCTTCTTTCAGCGCTTGGGCCGTGTCTTTCAAAGTACCGGCAATTTCGCCGACCTGAGAAATCACATTATCAAGCGAACCATTCGTTTTCACATTCAGGATCTGGCCGCCTTTTTCCAGCGGCGGATCGGTTGGCGATCCCGGATAAAGTGACACGTGCATATCGCCCAAGATTCCCTGCGAGCGAACTTCGACCGAAGCCGAAACGTAGATTTTAAAATCAGGTTTGATCGACAGGTCGACTCGCGCCTGTCCGTCTTGCAAAGAAATCTGTTTGATGATTCCAACCGGGATACCGGCGGACTTGACCTGACTGCCTTTGACCAGGCCGCTGGCATCTTTCATGATAAACCAAGCTTCACCCTGTCGGCCGAAATAGCTTGGGTTGTCGCTAACCTGCATGGACATATACGCAATCAGCGACGCCACGGTGACGACAAGCAGTCCGACTTTTAATTCTGCAGCCTGAAGCAGATTCATTTACGTTTCATTCCTTTGGCCACAAACTTTTTAACAAGTTCTATATCCGTTTTAAAAAAATCATCCGGAGTCCCAAAAAGCAAAACTTGTCCGGCATTTAGCATCGCGACGTAGTCCGCAATTCGAAAGGCCGCATCCAAATCGTGCGAGACCATGACCGATGTCATTCCCTCTCGCAGCTTATGGGTATCCAGAATCAAATTATCTACCATTTCGGTCAAAATTGGATCTAATCCCGTGGTCGGCTCATCGTAAAAGATGATTTCTGGATCTAGGGCGAGAGCTCGCGCCAGACCCGTTCGTTTTTGCATACCACCCGAGATTTGAGAGGGAAGTTTGTTGTAATGCTTCTCTTCCAGACCGACTTGCTTGAGCTTCGTCGAGGCGATTTCGATCACCTTCTTTTCCGGCAGGTCTCGTCTGTGCTCGACCAACGGAAAGCAGACGTTCTCCAGAACCGTCATATCGTCAAACAAAGCGGCACCCTGAAAAAGCACGCCGAACTTCCGACGAAAGGCGGTCAGCTCGTCGTTCGTATATTTAGTGATGTCGTTTCCCAAAACTTCGATTTTTCCCGACGTCGGTCGATACAGACCAAGGATATGTTTTAGCATCACCGACTTTCCCGTTCCCGAGAAACCGATGATGGCAGTGAGGCTGCCTTTGGGAATGGTCATGTTCATACCGTTGACGACAAACTCTTTGCCATCGAATGTCTTTTTCACATTCGTCAAACGAATCGCCGATTCCATATTCTCGACAGCTTCAGCGGTGGTCGTCATTGCTGGATTCCTGTCATTTGATAGAACGTGCGGATGAACACATTGGTCAGGAAATAATCCAAAATAATAATCATGACCATCGAGCTGACAACCCCACGGTTGGTCGCTTCACCAACACCTTTGGCGCCGCCCGTGGTGAAGAAGCCACGATAGGTGCAGATCACTGCAAAGAACATCCCGAAGATCGCGGCCTTAAAAAGTCCTTCATTGATGTGACGGATTTCGATCATTTGGTTGATGCGATCCCAGAAAATCGCTTCGTCCAATTCCACCAGCTTCACACACAAGATGTAAGAGCCCATCATCGCCACAAAATCAAAAACCGCTGTCAGCAGTGGCATGCAAATCACAGCGGCATAAATGCGCGGAGCAATCAGATATTGTCTGGTATTCACACCCATCACATCCAGGGCGTCGATTTGTTCATTCACCCGCATAGTTCCCAATCGCGCCGCCATCGCACCACCGGCGCGGGCCGCAACAATCAGTCCCGTCAACACCGGCCCCAGTTCGCGGGTGATCCCCAGGGCCACAGTCGGTCCGACCATATTGACAGCGTTGAAAGCTTTAAATCCAAGATAAAGTTGAAATGAAAGAGCAAGACCTGTGAACAAAGCCGTCAAGGCCACGATGAACACCGATTGGTTTCCGATGAACTCCATGTGCTTGATGATTTCCGTGTAGCGATTGGGCTTGGTAAAACTGAGACGAATCGAGCTTGCGCCAAAAGTGGTGATGTCGCCGATTTCTTTGATCCATGACAAAATGTTGGTGAGCAAGCCACCGACGATTTGATCTAAGATGCTGGCAACCTTCTGAATCATGCTTCGATTTCCCTTGGAACCCTTTCGCCGACACTTGTGAGAATTTCCCAGGGAATAGTTTGCGCCTTTTGCGCCAATTCGCCCACTGAAATCTCATTCCCATGACCATCAAAGCCAAACAATGTGACCGGCTCTTCTTTCAGTGTTTCAAGTGTTTCATTTCCGTGAAGAGTCGCCGTGATATTGACCATGAAATAGTCCATGCACACGTTGCCGACGACCGGGACTCGCTGCCCGCGAAACAGAATCGATGCTTTATTTGAAAGCAATCGGTGGTAGCCATCGGCATATCCCATCGGGATCACCGCGATGACCGAATCTTTGTCGGCCTTCCAAGTGTGATTATAAGACACACCTTCGCCTTTGCGGGCATAGTGGTACTTCATCGTCTCGGATTTCAGGCTCATGACCGGCTTGAGTTTTACGGGCGATGGCGAAAGTGGCGAAACTCCGTAGACCGCCAGACCTGGACGCACCCCTTGATTTGGTGAAATTCCGTGCGGCAGAGCCTTGCCTTCGTGCGAGATAAAATTCAGCATGCCGGCCGAGTTTAAAGTGTGCGAAACCGGCTGATGAACACGAAAAGCCTTTTCAACTTCCTGAAAAATCCGCAATTGCTCGAAACTGGAACCATCTGTGCGGTTGGCATCCTCACCGGTGTGAAGATGAGTTAAAATTCCTTTCACCTTCAGTTTGCTGACATTGGCAAAGTGATTGGCCACCCGATCCAGAAACTGCATGTGAAAACCCAAGCGTCGCATGCCGGTGTCAAACTTCACATGCACCGGATATCCGGCCGGTGCAACAGATTCGAAAGCCGCCAACTGATCCAAAGTGCTGAGCACCGGAATCAAGCGATGCTGGATGACAGCTTTTGCTCCTCGCTCATCGAACACACCGAAAACTAGAAGATCCGACTGGATTCCGTTCTCGCGTAAAAGAATTCCCTCTTCGATCAGGCCCACGCCCAGGGTTTGCACGCCCTCTTTTTCAAGTTGTCTGGAAATTTCGATATCGCCGTGACCATAGCCATTGGCTTTGACCATGGGACAAAAAAAGCGCGGGCTTGTCCCCATCGCTTTTTTCAATTCCCGCACGTTGTGGGCCAGATGATCCAGATGAATCACGGCCCGAGTTGCTCGAAAGCGCACAGCTACCGTTCCTTCGGTTACATCGGTGGAACGACAAAGTCTGGCTTAAACTCGTCAACCGGCTTAAACAGACAAACTTTGTTTCCACCGCGCGAAACAATAAATTCCAAGGCCTTGGACGCCGATGTCTCGAGATCCGAGGCCCCTGAACTGAGCGAAGGATATTCGCTCACTCCGCAGCTGATGGTGACTTTCAAATCGCTGACGCCAAAACTATGGCCTTCAATGATTCGTCGCAATCTCTCAGCCCTGAGAGCGGCCCCTTTGCGGGCACAGTGAGGAAGGATCAGAGAAAATTCATTGTCCTCTGTTCGACAAGACAGATCGTTCACCCGGCTTGTCTTTTTCACGATCGACGCCATCGTTCTCATCAAGAGATCCCGATTGCTACGACCATAACTTTGTTCAATTTCGACAAAATGATCGACACTCAGACGCACGACCGAAACCGGCTTTTGAATCCGGCGGGCACGCGCAATTTCTTCTTCCAGTTTCTGGACGAAGTAGTTCCGGTTGTACAGTTCCGTCACCGGATCATAGATATCAAAGCCTTCATTGCGTTTGATCAGATGCGCCTGCTGGTACAGCAACAGGAAAAGCATAAATTGATTTTCAAGCGCTTGCATCTGAACGGCGTCACCGCCCCAGAAAACCAGCAGTCCATCCAGTCCGCGATGAACCATTACCGGTTTTGAGATGTATTTCTGAACTTTCAAACCCTCTTGCATCAGCTCGTTCAACGATTGCGGAAGCTTTCCCGCTTGCAAAGATGGTAAAAGGCTTTCGAGCTCTTCTGGTTTCAAGCGTGAGCCCACACCTTTGATCGACTCGATTTCAAGACCCTTGGCATAAGTCGCAACGAATGAATTCACCGTCGGCAGAAACTTAAAGAAAATCGCCATGCACGGAATCTGCTTCAAAAAGGCCTGAAGATATTCATCCTTCGAGTTCGCCCCTTGAAACGCCTTCATCTTTTCAGCCACAGAAAAATCGGCAGACGCGGCCGCCACTGGCTTCTGATTGGCGACCTCTTTCAATTTTCCCTGTGCTTGCTGAAAATCGGCTTTCAGCTTGTTGCGCTCGTCTAACAAACGTTCGTTTTGATAAAGCCGATAGAGATTTTGGCAGACTTGATCCAAGGCCCAAACCACTCGCACAGGAGCTTGCGGTCCGCGCGGCACCATGGCGGCAAAACCGTATTCGCGATATTCATTCAAAGTGTCGGACTGCTCGGCCGGAGCCACGCAGACAAACTGAACTTCTGAATTCACTTCCAGAACCTGTGTCACAAACTCGCTCAGCGAATCTTGCAAAGCATCCGGAGAAAATAAAATCACGTGCGGTGCCGCCTGCTTCAGACGCGACATCATGGTAACTTGATCGGCGAACAAGAAATTCTCGTAGCCGGCTTCGATCAAGGCCCCTTTCATTTCCGTGTTTTCATCGGACGTCGGAAAGAAAATAAAAACGGTGAACTGCGAGCGCATGCCTTTTAGATTCATTGGCGCTCTCCTGGACGGCGAATGGCGACTTCCATCTCTTCATCCACGCGTGAGGTTTTCTTTTTCAAATCAATTTTGGGCTTGTCGATTTTTCCCGAAAAACTCGCAGACGGATTTGCTGCCGGAGCCTGCGGTGTTGGTAACGGAAACTCGGGCCCTTCTGGCATCGGAGTCAAATCCGGAGATGCCGAAGGCTCGGAGGCCGGCTCGTCAAAACTGAGAACAAGCGATTCATCCGACACCGGAATTTTCAAA